>JAUSHA010000005.1 GCA_030648815.1 bacterium
GCAACAGTGCTTCGATTTGCTCTTTGGCGAATATTCTTTTGCTCATATATTTAGTTGTTAATGATAATATATTATCTCATCTGCTTTCCGAATACAAAAAAAGTGGACATTTTTGTGTCCACTTTTTGGGGTACAGATCAAATTTATCTCCCCGCTTTTTTATACGCTAGTTAGCGCTTTCGTAGTAAATAGTTGTATTATGGAAAAAAGTGAAATTTCTTTTTTCACCGGTAGAGCTTTCGGTGACTCCGAGAATTTTGATATTCGGATTATTGCTGAACCAAGCATTCATCGCATCTTCTATGGGAATACATTTAGTCTCTGAACCTGTTGAAAACATTTTAACCTGCATTGATTACTCCTTTCTGTAATAATTTTTTATAAACCTTAACTAAAACAAGTTACGGAAACTCTCTAAAGGAGGTGGAGTAGAAAGACTCAACCCTCTCGCCGTTATTATAAAGGGTTATATTTCCGCCTCCGTATACGGAAAAATATACTTTATCGCCTTTCATTATTTTTCCAATCGGTGCGCCCGCAGAAAACCGGGCCACTTTTTTCATTCTAATCTTTCCTTTAATAATTTTCAGCTCACATACCGACGTTTCCGATAGAAACCTTGCGAATATTGATACCGGATCACATTCTATAGTAATCCACGACTCCGATGTACCGGTCTCGCTGAAATCAATAATACCAAAACGCAAGGTGCCATCACCGCATAACTCCGCTTCGTGAGCTTCATTATCCTTTCTCTCCACTAATTCTTTTCTATTCTCTGACGGAGGTAATGGCGTCCGATCTTTGTCCCACCTGTTACCGATCTTAGTTAATACGAGGACATCATCCCACTGCAATTCAGCATGACGCAAATAAGTACGTCTGACTTTTTTAAGACAGTAAACCGCGCTTCTAGACCAAAAGATCATTTATCCCTCCTTTTTGTTTAAGAACTTCTGTCTGACTAAAAATAATACCAAATGTCGTCGGGAAAGTCAAGCTCGCAATTGACTAAAGGGTTGGTTTGGAGTAATATTCGGAGTGAATATATGTCAAAATTAATTTCGCTTTTCGGATTGTATCCGAAAATATTTCTTACCCGCAGAACGCTGATAAGCCGCAAGGCGTTGAAATCAGACAGCGAAGTTTTTACGGTTGGACAAAGAATTCAAGGAAAAATTAAAAAACTTTTTAACGGTTCTCTGTCAATCAGAGAAGTTGACGCCGGCTCCACTAATGCCTGCGAACAAGAATTAACGGCTCTATCTAATACATTCTATGACATAGAACGCTTTGGTATCCATTTTGTCGCCTCGCCCAGACATGCTGATATGCTAATGGTAACCGGTCCGGTTTCACGCAACATGAAAGAGGCGTTAATAAAAACTTATGAGGCCACGCCCGATCCTAAAATTATCGTAGCCGTAGGAGACGACGCTATTAACGGAGGAATTTTTAAGGGATCTTATGCGGTTTTAGACGGCGTAGATAAGGTCATACCGGTAAATTATTACATACCGGGAGATCCTCCTTCTCCGAAAATAATCCTAAATTCTCTGCTCAAAATTCTTGAGGATAGGGACAGTGAATAACTTTATGCCAAATATTATTTCAATACAATTTGGTTTTTTGGGTTTGTTTATCTCCTTGGGCGTTGGCGCCGTCGGTTCCTTGATTTTCAGAAATAACGACCGATTAAGCAATTGGTGGGGAAATCTTTCGGCTATTGCCGGTTCGATTTTCGGCATTATTTCATCGCTTTCAATCATCACATCCGGCAATATTTTTTCTTACAATATCCCTACGTCATTCCCTCTTCTCTCTGTATCATTAAAAGTAGACGCCCTTTCGGCATTCTTCATCTTCGTGATTTCCCTGATTTCTCTTTTTGCGTCCATTTACGCCATCGGCTATGTAAAACATTTTTATAAAAAATACAACATCGGCTCGCTGGAATTTTTCTACAATATCTTTATAGCCGGCATGATGCTGGTAGTCTCGGCCCATCAAGCTTTATTTTTCCTTATCAGCTGGGAGATAATGTCGGCGGCATCTTATTTCCTTGTCATCTTTGAGCGTAAAGAAAAAGAAAACATCAAAGCCGGCGCCATTTATTTTATAATGACCCATATGGGCACCGCTTTCATAATTTCGCTCTTCCTTATATTATATAAATTTACCGGCTCCTTTGATTTTGAAACAATCAAAAACAGCGCCGCACTGATTCCATCGCTTGCCCTGAATACTATATTCATTCTCGGCCTTATCGGCTTTGGCGCCAAAGCCGGGATCATACCGCTTCATATCTGGCTGCCCAACGCCCACCCGGCCGCGCCCTCTCATGTTTCCGCCTTAATGTCCGGCGTGATGATTAAGACCGGCATATATATGTTGATAAGATTATTCTGGGACATGCTCCCGCATGATACTTTTTGGTGGGGAATTGCTGTTTTAATTATCGGCTCCGTTTCTTCTATTTTGGGGGTTCTCTACGCCCTTACGGAACACGATATAAAAAAATTGCTGGCCTATCATAGCATTGAAAACATCGGCATCATTTTGTTGGGATTCGGCAGCGCTTTGACATTCTACAGTTTGGGTCTTAATTCGCTGGCTATTCTCGGAATTATCGCCAGTCTTTTTCATATTCTTAATCATGCCGTATTTAAAGCGCTACTTTTCCTCGGCGCCGGATCGGTGGTGAGCCAGACGCATACGCGCAATATTGAAGAATACGGCGGCCTGATTAAGCTTATGCCCTACACCGGCCTATTTTTCCTGATTGGTTCCATGGCTATTTCCGCCCTGCCGCCCTTTAACGGTTTCGCCAGCGAATGGCTCACCTTCCAAGCTCTTTTCCAGGGAATGCAAACATTAAATACCGTAGCAAGGGGCGTATTTATTTTAGCGGCCGGCTCCCTGGCCTTTACCGGCGGATTGGCCGCAGCCTGCTTTGTCAAAGCTTTTGGCATAACTTTTCTTGCCAGGCCGCGCAGCGAAAAAGCCAAACATGCTAAAGAATCAGGCATCTCTTTGCGCATCGGCATGGCCGGCTTAGCCATTCTTGCTTTGCTCTTTGGAATATTTTCCGGCCCGATTTCTTCATTGCTTTCAAAGATAGCCGGAGGCGAATCGCCTTTGATATCGGAAAATTACGGCATGCAGCTGAAAAACGGCTTTGCAACGGTTTCAATGCCGGCTATTTTTATAATCCTGGTTTTAGCCTTGGCCTCGGTGGTTGTCGCCGTCTTTATTGCGGCCGGTAAAAGAAAAATAAAAAACGGCATCACCTGGGACTGCGGCTCGGATTTATCTCCCAGGATGGAAATTACTTCCACCGGCTTTGCCCGTTCCATAATAACTATCTTTGGAGGAATACTTAAACCGACCAGACAAACCGACGTTGAATATCATGACGCCAATATGCGTTATTTTCCAAAATTTAAAAATATTTCTTTGGGCATAAACGATGTTTACTCGGCCTATATTTATGGGCCCCTGGAAAAAACCGCTGAAGCAATCGCCAACGCCGCCAGAAAAATTCAAAGCGGCAACATTAACGCCTATATCTTTTATATTTTTATAGTGCTCATCGCTTTATTATTATTCGCCGTCTAAAATTATGGAAATATTATCCTGGACAATTCAATTGGCTTTTGTGCCGGCGATGTCGCCGCTCTTTATCGGCATAGTCCGCAAAATAAAAGCCTTGATGCAAAATCGCCAAGGAGCTGATATCTTTCAGCCGTACAGAGATTTGCGAAAACTATTCCATAAAGATGAAGTCATAAGCCAAGACGCTTCCTGGATATTTTCCTTAGCGCCGTATTTGGTTTTCGCAACCACCCTGATTATCGGTGCGGGCATCCCGATATTCACGCTGTTTTTCGGCAGTATCATACCGAGCGATTTCTTGGCTTTAATCTACCTGCTGGCATTCGGCACTTTCTGGCTGGCGCTTTCCGGCATTGATGTCGGCAGCTCCTTTGGAGGATTCGGATCAAGCCGCGAAATGACCCTATCGGCGATAGCTGAAGGCGGACTGATATTCTCGGTCCTCTCCTTGTCCATCTTATCGCACACCACCAACCTTTTCGGAATTTCAAGCTTTATTTTATCGCTCGGTTTCTCTCGTTTTGCAATCGTAATCGGTTTGGCGTTTTTCGCATTTTTAATTGCGCTTCTCGCCGAAAACAGCCGCTTCCCGTTTGATAATCCGGCGACCCACCTTGAATTAACCATGGTCCACGAAGCAATGATACTTGAATATTCAGGAAAAAGATTGGCGCTTATGGAATGGGCCGCAGCCAATAAATTTTTGATATTTATTTTGCTCGCCGCCAACCTATTCTTTCCGTGGGGAATAGCCGGCTCGCTTGGAATAATAAGCATTCTTTCCGCGCTCGGCATTCTAACGGCCAAAATTTTAATTTTATGCGCTTTTGTCGGCATACTTGAATCAACTATCGCAAAATACAGATTTTTCAGATTGCCCGATCTTTTATTCACTTCTTTCGTCATCAGCGCGATAGTAATTGAATTAATCATCCAAATACAATGACACCCACCCTTTCTCAAATTTTATTCATCACGAATACCTTGTCGTTTGCGACGATAATTTTTATGCATTTGGCAAAGAAAAACTCGCAGCTGGTTTCTCTTTACGCCGGACAATCAATCCTCACCGTTGCCCTGCTTTACTTTTCGTCGCCCGATGGCTTGCCGTATTACCTGGCGTTAACCTTACTGATCACTCTTATAGTAAAAGTATTAGCCGCTCCCTATTTCTTTATGAAATTCATTAAAAAAAGCCAAATGAAATTCGCGTCCAATGTTTATCTGAACACGCCCCTGACGCTGATGGCTATAGCCGCTCTAATTGTAATCGCCTTTTCCCAATTTAAACCGCTTACGGCCGCCGCTCCGGGCAATGAAAATTCGTTATTGCTTTCCATCGCCATTATTTTCATATCTTTCCTTTTAATAATAAACCGCAAAGGAGCCCTCTCGCAGATATTCGGGGTCTTATCGCTTGAAAACGGCATAGTGTCATTTGCCGCCTTAGCCGGGTTGGAAGAAACATTTAGTTTGAGAATCGGCATAATATTCGATATTTCCGTCTGGATTATCATCGCCACGATTTTCGTCTCAATGATTCACAAACAATTCGGATCGCTTGATGTAACAACCATGAAACATTTAAAAGATTAATCTTATGTTTATAATTTTAATTATCTCCGCGCCACTAATAACCGCTCTCCTGTCGCTCTTGATAAGGTCGCGCTTTTTAGTATTTGAAATTTTAACTATCTTGTCTGCCGCCATTGAGCTGGCATCCGCTATATTGATTGTCCCTCGCGTAATTTCCAACGGCTCGTATTCAATCGGCTCGTATTTCTCCATTGATGCCTTGGGTGCCATATTAATGCTGATAATTTCCGTCATCGGATTAGCGGCCTCCTTATATTCAATCGGTTATATCAGAAGAGAAGTTGCCAAACAAATTATCGGTTTTCACCGGGTAAAACAATACTACATTTTTTTAAACTTTTTTATACTGGCGATGTTTTCAGCCGTTTTTACCACCAGCCCGATTATCATGTGGATCGGCATAGAAGCGACCACTCTATCAACGGCATTTCTGATCAGTTTTTACAATAAACCGTCGGCTACCGAAGCCGCTTGGAAATACCTCATCGTCAACTCCGTAGGGTTGCTTTTGGGATTTTTGGGCATCATGCTTTTTCAAACGGCGGCCATAGGAACTCCGGGCATATCAAATTGGCATTTTATTTTAGCTAACGCTTCCTCGTTAAATCCTTTCATCGCAAAAATTGCCTTTATTTTCATATTGATAGGCTACGGCACTAAAGTCGGGCTGGCCCCCATGCATACTTGGCTACCTGACGCTCACAGCAAGGCTCCCGTGCCCATAAGCAGCCTTCTTTCGGGCGTATTGCTTAATGTTGCCTTCCTGGCCATTCTGCGCTTTAAGGCGGTGACTGATGCCGCGGTTGGCCAAGCCTTCTCGCAAAATTTATTGATATTTTTCGGCATAATCTCAATCTCCCTGGCCGCATTCATTATTTTCGCCCAAAAAAATTATAAAAGGCTTCTGGCTTATTCCAGTATTGAACATATGGGCATCATATCGCTCGGGTTCGGATTCGGAGGCATAGGGGTTTTCGCCGGACTGCTTCACATGATCTACCATTCCCTTGCCAAATCAATATTGTTCTTGGCTTCGGGCAGTATATTCTTAAAATACAGCTCGACAAAAATAATCAACGCAAAAGGCGTTTTATCGGTGCTGCCGATTAGCGGTATTATTTTTCTTATTGGATTCTTAGCCATTACGGGCGTTCCGCCGTTCGGCACATTCCTGACTGAATTTTATATTTTATCCGCCGGCATGATTCAGCATCCGGTAATAACCATCGTGGCGCTTTTGGCGCTTATTGTTGCTTTCGTCGGATTTCTTAAAAATACCCATTCCATGATTTTTGGCGAAGCTCCCGAAACAATCAGCAAGGGAGAAGCGAATAAGTGGGTCGTCGTGCCTCCCTTGTGCTTGGTTGCGATATTGCTGGTTTTAAGTTTCTACCTGCCCCAATTTGTAAAATTACTGATAAATTCAGCCGCTTTAATTTACTAATATGGATTACAAACAAATTATCGAACAATATCTTCCTTCAATGTCCGGAGCCAAAACTTACGGCAATCTTATAATGCAGGGAATTCCCGTTGAAAATATCAGAAGCGTCATCAACCACCTTTACAATGAACGCAAACTCCCCCTTAAGTTCATAACTGCAACCGATGAAAGGAAAGAAGGCAACGGTTTTAAAATAATTTACATCTTCGGCATTCCTAAAGAAAATCTATTCTTGGCTCCATATATACAGCTGAAAGAAACCGAAGATTTCCCCTCTCTCATGGAAGCAATCCATGCGGCTTACGGCTACGAAAGAAAAATAAAAACATTCTTCGGACTTAATCCGATAAACCACATCAATCCGGCTAAAATGATTCTTCATGAAAACTGGCCCGAGGGCTTGTTCCCGTTGAGAAAAGACTTTCATTGGCAATCAAGGCCGGCGGAAGCAAGCGCGCCCTATGTTTTTGGCAAAGTTGAAGGCGAAGGCATTTACGAAATTTCGGTGGGGCCGGTTCACGCCGGCATCATAGAGCCGGGACATTTCCGCTTTAGCGTGGCCGGAGAAGAAATCATTAATCTGGAATCAAAACTCGGCTATGTTCATAAGGGCAGCGAAAAACTTTTTGAAATTTTAGATATGAATGAAAAAGTCAGGCTCTCTGAAAGAATTTCGGGAGACACCTCGTTCACCCACTCTCTCGCTTTTTGCCAAGCCGTGGAATCTTTAGCGGAAATAAAACCAAGTTTCAGGGCAAAATATTTACGCGTAATTTATTCTGAATTGGAACGTTTGGCGAACCACTTAAATGATATCGGATTCATTATGCTTGATACCGGCTATAGTTTTGGCGGGAGCAACGGAGCAAGGCTAAGAGAAATGATCATGCAGATAAACGAACGCCTTACGGGCAGCCGATTTTTAAGGGGGGTAAATGTTATAGGCGGAGTTACGAAAGATATTCCGCCGCAAACCTCCGGCGATCTTCTGGAAGAATTGGCAAGTATTAAAAAAGATTTTTCCGAAGTTATAAACATTGTGGAAAACAGCGATACGCTTTTAAACCGCCTTAAAGATACCGGCAAATTGGGCCGTCAAATAGCTCTTGACCACGGCGCGGTGGGAATCGCCGCAAAGGGCTCGGGTATACAAATTGACGCAAGGGTTGATTTTCCCTATGCCGCTTACAATGAAATCAATGTCAAAATTGCCACTGAAGAAACCAATGACGTTTATGCAAGATTCCGCGTTAGAATAAAAGAAGTTTTCTCTTCTGTGGAAATAATATCCGAGGCGCTAAAAAACATGCCCGAAGGAGAATTATCCGAAAACTCGGCAAAAATATCTTTAAAGAAAAACTGCTATTCCGTGGACATAGCCGAAGGATGGAGAGGCGATATAGTTTATTTCGTCGCCACCGATGCGGACGGCAACATCAGCCGGGTGGCCGTCAGAGACCCGTCATTCGTGAATTGGGCGGTCGTGGGACATGCGGTAAAGGGCAATGTCGTTCCCGACTTTCCGTTGATCAACAAAAGCTTCAATCTCTCCTACTCCGGCAACGATTTGTAATCGGTTTTTTTGGAAATCAAAAAAACAAAAGCGGGTCGAATTGATCTGTACCCCAAAAAGTGGACACAAATATGTCCACTTTTTTTGTATTCGGAAAGCAGATGAGATAATATATTATCATTAACAACTAAATATATGAGCAAAAGAATATTCGCCAAAGAGCAAATCGAAGCACTGTTGCAGAACCCAAACGTGGCTGGGTGCAGCTCCAA
>JAUSHA010000011.1 GCA_030648815.1 bacterium
ACCTTCGCCCATACAATACGCCATCTTGAACGGAGAAACGGAAACCGGCGTAACCATAATGCTCATGGACGAAGGAATTGATACCGGCCCCATTTTAAGCCAAAAGAAAACAGAAATCGGCCCAAACGAAACATTCCAAGAGCTTCACGACAGATTGGCAATCTTGGGTTCGGAACTTTTAACGGATACTATCCCCGATTGGGTTAGAGGACAAATAAAAGCCGAACCCCAAGACAACGATAAGGCCGTTTATACTAAAATCTTAAAACGCGAAGACGGCTTGATTGACTGGCGCAAATCTCCCCGAGAGCTGGACAGGCGCATTCGCGCCTTAAACCCCTGGCCCGGCGCTTATGCTATTCAGGATAAAAAACGCATCAAGGTCTTGAAAATAAAACTGGAAAATGGTAAATTGATAATCGAGCAGGTCCAGCCCGAAGGTAAAAAACCGATGAGCTATAAAGACTTTCTCCGAGGCAATAAAAATTTATGCTAACTCACACTGATTTAAAAAAGGGGGCGCAGATTATTTTAGACGGCCAGCCATGCGAAATTTTGGAAGCCAACTCCATGAAAAAGGCCCAGAGAAGGCCGGTTATCCAAACTAAGATTAAAAATCTGCTCACCGGCAATGTCCTTGAAAGAAATTTTCAGCAAGGCGAGGTTTTTGAAGAAGCCGAGATTTTAAAACTTAAGGCAAAATTCCTTTATACTCACCGGGACCATTATTTTTTTATTGAAGAAGAGAATCCTTCAAAAAGATTTGAATTGACTATTGAACAAATCGGAGTACAGGTAAAATTTTTAAAACCGAACCAGCCGATTGAGGCTTTAATTTTCAATGAAAAGATAATCAGCATTGCCTTACCGATCAAAGTGAATCTGAAAGTTATTGAAGCGCCTCCGGGCGTTCAGGGCGACCGAGCCCAGGGCGGAACCAAGGCCGTCGTTTTGGAGTCCGGAGCAACCGCCGATGTGCCACTCTTCGTAGAAGAAGGCGACATTATTGAAATCAACACCGACACCGGAGAATACGTCAAAAGAGTTGAATAAATGAAAAGCTCTGGATTTCTCCAGAGCTTTTTATTTTTAATTAATTTACTTTCTTTTCCTCGTCTGATTTCGCCTTAGCCGGAAGTTGTTGCGTTAATAGGGTTGCCATAAAAGCGTTGAATAAATTACCGCCTTGTCCGCCCTCTCCTCCCGTTACTAAGACATCAGGAGTAATCCTCACCTTCCCTGCGGCAACCTCTTGAATAAGCTTGACCATCGCCACATACCCGGGGCCACCAAGAGCCTCCACTTGAGCTTTATAGGCATCAGCAACACCCTTACCGACTTCCCGCTCCCTATGAGCATTACCATCAGCTACTGTTCTTATGTAGTTACTTTCACCCTCGGCCTCCTTAGCACGAGCTGTAGCTTTGTCGGTCTTTATATCAATCTCAAGTTTGGCGTCAATCACGTCTTTTTGCTTTGCGGAGCGTGCTTCTTTTTCTCTAACTTGAATTTCTCCCTGACGCGCTTTCGCTTCTTCTGTGTATTGTTCTATTTGCTGGATCGCTATCTCTTTTTTGGTTTGAGTTTCAAGAAGAGCTTTATCCACATCGATATAAGCTATGAGGAGATTCTGTGCTTCCACGTTATACTGTGCAAATTCTGCACGAGCTTTCTCCAAGGCTTCCTGCTGAAGTTTGGTACGGCCTCGAATAAACTCAATTGCCTTCTCCTCGCCTGCTTTGTTTCGGAAAGAAGAATCAATCAATGGATGAACAATCTGTTCAATCAGATTCTCCACCGAGCCAAACCGGGCGATGATGAAAGCAGCGTTCTCTGGCCTGATACGAATGATCATCTTTACGTCCACATCTAACTGAAAACCATCTTTTGAGGTCACTCTCAACTGGCTGAACTTAAAAAATTCGGTGGCCTTATCACTTTCCGATTTTTCCACTAATGGCGTTTTAGATTTTGGAGCGTTACCGATATACTCAGACCTAACTTCAGATCCTGCTGCCCAATTTATAGTGACAGCGCTCGTCGGAACAAGATAAGGAGTAAAAGCAATGCGGTTAAGATTGTATTTCCCCGGAGCGACTGGTTCTCTCCAGATACCCCTGGTATTCCGGTCGGGTATCAGAAGAGTTTCTATGGACTCGTGAAGAGCTTGATCGAAAGTCGGCTCTTTGGATATTTCTCCTGGTTTTTCGGCTTTCTTCTCAAGCTCTTTACCAACGTTAGAACGAAGTACTGCGACATATCCCGGTGGCACATCGGCGACATCTTCGTTTTTTACTTCAAAAAGAAGAGGGTTAACATAGTATTCGCCTGCCTGTAACGTATCAAGTTGGGGCCCCCTATATCCTTCGCTATCAAGAAACGCCTGTCCATCCTGAAAAAACTTATGCGATCTATATTTCGGATGACTCTCGTCTTTTGTTTCGATGGGTTTTGGTGCGACGATGTAACCCGATGGCAACGGAATACCATCTAATGCTATCACAATGCCTATCTTCTCTTTTGGAATAGTTTGTACCGGTTTTTTAGTTACCTTAAAAACCTTAGTGTTAATACGATAGGTTCCCGGTCGCAAAACAGCGACTTGCGGACCTTTTTGACCGCCATTATCAAGAAAAGCCTTTGCGTTCTGAAACTGATCGCATTCAACTTCGTCACCAAGGCGCCGTCCTTTAAGGAGCGGCTCTCCGTCAACTGATTCAAGAACACCAATCTCGTTTGGATGAATATCTGTGACAGGAACTTTTTCTATCTTCCAGGCAATCGGATTCCGCCAGTAAAGACCGGGCATTAATGTCCATGCCTGAATGCCGATTTCTCCATTACGGGCGATAATCTGGCCTTCGGGCATTTTTTTGCCAAACATTTTTTTGGTCAAAACGCCAACTTGGTTATCGCTGATTAGGGCTAGCCCTGCAAACAAAAAAATCAACGCCACCAAGCCGACAACCCCTATTCCAACTATTGCGAATAAAGACATTTTTCCTCCTTTTTTTATTTCCAAAAAATATTTTTCAAAGAACCTCTAATTTAGACTGTAAATCATGCCTGCCTCCTTTTAATCGTTCGGTGTTAGGATAACGCAAACAATGAATTTTGTCAAGACTTTGTTAATTTTCTGAAAAGAATATAATAAAAGCAGGAATATGAAGGTTTTTGAACTGCATTTTAATCCAAGGGGGAGGAAAGACAGCGTTTTTGACAGCTTTGTTTATGAGCCGGATTTATGCATGGCCGGAGAATTAACTCGGGCTCTGCCTCAAAACGGCAGTTTTTTGGACAGCATTTCCGGTGCAATCAAAAACGAATTTCAAACTAAAGCCAACTTCTCTGAAGCGCTGAAGCAAGCCAATATTTTTCTGGACAAAGAAACGAAAACGGGAAATGTTAATTGGCTCGGCAACTTAAATTTTGCGATCATTAATATTAAGGATTCCATTCTTAATTTCACTAAAGTCGGCAATATAAGAATACTGCTCTTGAGAGACGGCGATGTTCTAGATATCGGCCAAAATCTTGAACTCCAGGATCAGGAGCCCTATCCCCTGAAAGTCTTCAGCAATATAGCTTCCGGCAAATTATCAGCCCGGGATAAAATTCTTATTGCCACTGAAGAAATCTTTCACGTTATCTCAAAAAACGAAATTATCTTTAATCAGTTAAGTCATGTCACTAAAGAAACGGAACTTAGGAGTATTTTTAAATCGGACAGGGAGGCCCTTTCTGAAATTTCCGGCATTTGCCTGTTAATCTCTGAAGGAAGTGCGCCCCCTGCTACCGCTTTCTCCGGCATTAAACTTTCCTTCGGCTGGCTTCCCAGAAAAAGAGCCGCCTTAATTATAGTTTTTACCTTGATTCTGATTTCTGCCTATTTCATATTTGGAGGGAAAAAAGAAAAACCGCTTGATCTGACCCAAGAAAATCTGGAACAGGCCCGTTACAAAATAATGATGGCGGAAAACTTTATTATTCTGAAGAAAGACGAAAAAGCCCAGGCCCTTTTTCAGGAAGCCTGGGACATTCTCTCACCCATTAAAACCGAGGAATCGGCATCTTTGCAAAAATCAATAGAAAAACGTCTGGAATAAAACAAGAGGTCCGACCTCCCCTCAAATTTGTGGGGAGGTCGGACCTCAAAACATAATCGTTAATCGGTTACTTTAGTTCTACGGTAGCGCCGGCTGCTTCAAATTTTTTCTTCAGTTCATCCGCTTCTTCTTTCTTAGCATTCTCTTTTACCATTTGAGGAGCTGCGGCTGCCGCATCCACTAAATCCTTGGCTTCTTTCAAGCCCTTGCCTGTAGCATCTCTGACCACTTTGATTACTTCAATCTTCTTGTCGCCTACTGCTTTCAATTCAACATTGAAAGAGGTTTTTTCCTCCGCAGCAGGAGCTCCGGCTGCAGCAGCACCTCCGGCCGGCATTGCGGCTACTGGCGCCTGAACTTTTATTCCGTACTTATCTTCAAGTACCTTCATCGCGCTATTCAATTCAAGAACGGTGGCTGACGCTATTTCCTCTGCTAATTTTTCTGGATCAATTGCCATAAATTTTTTAATAATTAATGTTAATAATAAAAATTAACCCTTGACCTTTAAAATACTCAAATTTCTTTGTAAAATATTGAATATGTTGAAAATAGGGATCCTAGGGACGAATAACAAATTGGCGACTAATTCATCTCTTGAAGGCATTTGAGCCAATTCGACGGCTTTATCCTTTCCATAGAAAGCATTATCAATCAAACCGCCGAGAAGCTTTATCTTGTCATTCTTTTTGGAAAAATCATAAAGTAATCTAAATGGAGAAATCTCGTCTTTGTACCCGAACCCGATAGCTATTTCCCCTTTAAGTTCTTTCAAATTAGTTGCAATATTTTTCTCTTTTAATGCCAGACCGATCAAAGTCTTTTTAGCCACCTTTAATTCGCAATTCTGTCCTTTCATCGTTTTCCTTAGGTTTGATAAATCTTTCACTTTCAAACCTGTGAAATCGCAAAAAGCTATTGATTTTTGCTTATCAATCTTTTCTCTTAATTCTTCTAAAACCTGCTTTTTCTCTTCTTTGGTTAACGGCATATGCGTATCTAAATTAAAAATAAAATGCCTGCCATCGCAGACAAGATAACTTACAGAGACCCGACGTCTGTAAATTTATCCTCGGTGGGGCTTATTTTTGCGCCCACTGTCTGCGGACAATCACATATTAGCAGACCCTGATTCCCTGTCAACCCCTATTTAAGATATTTCGCCCGAGCGAAATTGTGCTCATCTAAAGTTCTACTGAAGATAGTTTTACCTTCGGGTGTTGAGAGATAGTAAAAATACGGACTTTCTTTGGGATTGAGAGAGGCTTCAATGCTTTCCAGTCCGGGATTAGCAATCGGTTTTTTAGGAAGCCCGTAATTTTCATAAGTCCACAGGTAAACATCCACTTGCAGGGGCATGCCCACCCTTAATCTTTTCCAGAGGATACCCGAAGCGATTTTCTTATCTTCTTTTGTTATTAATTCTTTTTCCAGCAAAGAGGCCATAACAACAACTTCGGGAGTTATCTTAAGTCCGGTAGTTTTTCGGTTAAAATTTCCCATCATTATTTCAACGACTTTCTCCTGCTCCATGCAATAAGGTATTTCGTAGGTATCAGGAAATAAATAACCTTCGTGTCCCGCCAACGTAGCGCTGTCCAGCCGGGTCACATCTTTTAACGCTTGCTGAATCTGTTCCGATGTAAAACCTTCGGGAATAGTAATTTTTTCTTTAGCAATAAGGCCTGACGCAAAAATACCGGAGATTTCCGGAATATTCATCGCCGAAGAAAAGCGATAACAGCCCGCCTGAAGGTTATTGTCCCTGCCGCGCAAAAAAGAATAAATCCTGAAAAAAGGATTCCACCAAATCAACCCCTCCTTTTCTAAATTTACGGAAATTTCTCTAAGACTCTCGCCTTTTTCAATCTGAAAAATTACGGCCTCATTCCGGCTAAGTTTCTTGGGTATGAAAATCATCCCGCCAAAAATCCCCAGCATTAAAATTATGATAAGGTATTTTTTCATTATTTTTATTATACCCGATTACGAAATATTAGGAAGTCCGACCTTCCCTCAAATTTGTGGGGAGGTCGGACTTCATGAAATTGAAAAGAGGACTTTTTAAAGTCCTCTTTTTTTCTTTCTTATGGCGTATTTTTTTATAAGTATGCTGACTGTCCGGGAATTCCATCTCCGGTAATTCCCCTCTTAGCCATTTTTCTTCGATCGGCAAAAATTCTTTTCTTACAAAATCAATGGCATTAGCCGGTTCCTTGCCCAGAAATGCTTTCTGCAAGCTTTCGTAATAATCAGGACTCATTAACATCGTATTCCAATGGCCATTCTCATCGGTAAAACCCTCAATAATTTTTATTACAACAGACGGGGGAAAGTTGACGAATGACCGATGATAGAAATAATGTTCCCGACCTCTCCAGTTTCGGTATATATTTTCTTCGTTATACTCGGGGCCGCCAATTGAAGTAGGAGCAATATGATGCTTGAGACCATGGGTTCTTTTCCTCACGCCGCCTCCCTTTTTTTGGATTCAAAGGGAAAATATTTTAAGACTACCCTAGTGATATTGTCGCGGTCATCGGCGAAAACTTCGGTCGCCCAGAATCCAACCCACGGGAAATATCCTTTGGCCGCGAGATATTGAGTTTGATCTTGCAGACAAGGCACAAACAAGCAAACCATGCCTTTGTGTTTCATAAAAACGGCGATGTGTAAATGGCCAACTTTCAGCACTTGGGCCGGAAAATCTTCATCCACTATGGGTATTAATCTTTCAACATTCAACTGTCCCCGATAAGTAAGGCCGAAAGGAATTCCGCCAGAAGGATGATAAAGCAAATTAGCGATGCCGTTTATTTCCGCCAGACCTCTGCACCAAATTGTTTCTTCGCCGATATATTCAATGTTGCCCATTTTTTTGAGGGTGGCGATTTCCGAAAATGTTTTGGCGAAATTGTGACCGCTTAATTCCTGGTATTCAAAATCGTGAGAAGAACCGGAAATAATTTTTGTGTGAATTTTTGATTTCGGCCAAACAGACAAGGCAAGTTCTCTTTGGCTATCGGCGCCGCCGCATTCCAATTCCCCCTTGATCCCTTGTTTGTGTTTTATGCCCGGGCCCTCAACTATGTCGCCGCAAAAATGCACCTCGTCAACTTTTTCCTGTTCGGCAATCCTGTAAACTTCGGTAATTATCTCCCGACGAGATTTCTTGTGCCCGATGTGCGAATCGCTGAAATCAAGCGTTTTCTGCCGTTTGACATACATTTTATCGGAATTTCCGGGCATAAATTTTTCCTTAAACGATCTTTCCAGTTTAAACCTTTTTTCCGCTTCATTCAATACGATAAAGTATCCTTCTTTTCTTAGCCCATCGATTAGTTTGTCAACTTCGGGTTTTGATTTATGTAAAATCCTACAGATTTCTCCTTTAGTCCTCGGATCTTCCCTTAAGAGTTCTATGATTTTTTTTTGCTCTTCCGACAGATTCGGTTTAGCGACAACCTCTTGAAGATAATCATCTTTTTTCTGATACGCCGTAAGGTCTCTGGCATCAAAAACCATGTCTATCAAATTTCCTTCTTTATCCAATTTGAAAGTGAGTATCCAACAGCCGAGAACCGGTGCCCCGCCTCTTCTTCTTTTACCTCTTTGACTGGGAGTAATTCCGTAAAGAGAAGGGATATTGATACTGCAGATATCGCTTTTTTTCTTGCTGAAAAAAGGAAAACGCGGAGGAATCAGAACTTCAGAATGCGTACCGCCGACTAAAACAACCTTCGGCGGGCAAGTGTTGTCTATGGCTCGGATCATCAGTTCCTGATAACTTTCCGTTATTCCCTGCAAGGGATAACTTTTCGTATAAACGGTAGCGTCGCTTTCAAGGTGCACCACCGCAATTCTCGTATCTTTGCCCACCAGGAAAGTTGCTTCTTGGTCCCCGCGGTAGTAAAGTTCCTGCCTTGCTTCGGCGATAGCGTAACCGATATTTTGCCCTTGGTCCGTCTTAAAAGTGAGATCATTTGGACCGGTGATAAAGTGAGTTTTAAAAGGAGCCTTCGGCCAGTGAGATATGATGTAATCTCTCTGCTCTTCGAAGGTTCTTAAAAAATACTCGCCCAGTCTTTTCTTGCGTGGCTTCCCGGCCGAAATATTACCGGCCACTATAGCCAAATAAACTCCTTCTTTTTCCCCGATTTCATAGGCTTTTGCCAAAAGGTCTCCTTGTTGGGTCCGCAAACCTAAACAGGTATCAGAAATAACCAAAATTTTAATATCGTTTTTAGTTATAGGAGCTAGTCTGTGAACCTGGCCGGGAATCGGTTCTTTCCTCAAAAAAACCGTCCTCTCGCCAGCCGACTCTTCGGTTA
>JAUSHA010000014.1 GCA_030648815.1 bacterium
TTGAAAAAGGAGTTAAAGAATCTTTAGATAAAGGAGTGGTTGCCAGTTATCCCATAGTTGATATGGCAGTCACGCTTTACGACGGCTCTTACCACGAGGTGGACTCTTCTGAGATCGCTTTTAAAATTGCCGGTTCCATGGCCCTGCAGTCAGCCTGCAAAAAAGCCAAGCCGATTTTACTGGAGCCAATCATGAAATTGGAAGTAATTGTTCCCGAAGATTTTTTTGGCGACACCATCGGCGACTTATCGGCGAGAAGAGGCAAGATTGAAGAAACTTCCGACAGATTCAATATGAAAGTTATTGATGCTAAAGTTCCTTTGTCGGATATGTTCGGTTATGCTACAGTTTTAAGAAGTATGACCGAAGGCAGGGGAACATTCACTATGGAGTTTGACAAATATGAAGAAGTATCCCAGAATGTAGCGCAGGAGATAATTGAAGGAAAAAGAAAATAATAAATCAACTAATCGCGAATCCGTTACGAATATACGAATTCGTAAATTCGCAAAAAATTCGTTATTCGCTGATTTCTATGGACTTAAATGAAATAAAAAATTTAATAGAGATTGACGGAGGAAAGTTTATCATTATTGAAGACGGCAAGCCGGCCATGGTTGTGATCAGTTTTGAGGAGTATAAAAAAAGGTTGACGGAAAAGAAATCAGCCGCGCCTCCGGCCATTATCCGAAAAGAACAAAGGGCCGTGCCCAAGGAATTAGAGTCGGAAGAGTTGAGGCTTGAAGACCTACCCCTTTAATGGTATACTAATAATTAGTAAATAATAAATAATAAATAATAAATAAAATATATGGCAGAAAAAGCAAAATTTGAAAGAAGCAAGCCGCATGTTAATGTCGGCACCATTGGTCACGTTGACCACGGCAAGACTACCTTAACGTCAGCGATCCTGCACGTTTTGAGCCTCAAGGGCTTTAAAGCGAAAGAGAAATCGGTTGACGAAATAGATGCCGCTCCAGAAGAGAAGGCCAGAGGCATTACCATTTCCATCACTCATTTGGAATATGAATCAGAGAAAAGGCATTATGCCCACATTGATTGTCCGGGGCATGCCGATTACATTAAAAACATGATTACCGGAGCCGCTCAAATGGACGGAGCTATTTTGGTGGTATCTGCTCCAGACGGTCCGATGCCTCAAACCAGAGAGCACATTCTTTTGGCGCGCCAAGTAGGATTGCCCTCAATTGTTGTATTCTTAAATAAGTGCGATGCCGTAGACGACCCCGAGATTATTGATTTGGTTGAATCGGAAGTGAGAGAACTTTTGAACAAATATAAATTTCCGGGAGATACCACGCCGATTATCAGAGGTTCGGCTTTAAAGGCCATGGAAGCAAAATCCGGCGATGATGAGGCCTGCAAGCCAATTTTGGAATTAGTTAAAACTTTAGACGAATATATCCCCGAGCCCGTTAGGCAGACCGACAAGCCATTTTTGATGGCCATAGAGGATGTTTTTTCTATAGAAGGCAGAGGAACTGTGGCCACGGGCAGAATTGAAAGAGGTCTTATCAAGCCCAACGAAGACGTGGAATTAGTGGGCGTCAAGGCAACTTCAAAAACTACCGCAGTGAGCATTGAAATGTTCCAAAAAATATTGGACGAAGGAAGGGCCGGAGATAATGTCGGCATCCTTTTGAGAGGAACAAAGAAAGAAGAGGTGGAAAGGGGCCAAGTTTTGGCTAAACCCGGTTCCATCACTCCTCATACTGAATTTGACGGCGAAGTTTATATTCTGACGAAAGAAGAAGGCGGCCGCCACACTCCGTTTTTCTCCGGCTACAAGCCCCAATTCTATATCAGAACCACCGATGTTACCGGCGACGTTGTTTTACCGGAAGGCACGGAAATGGTTATGCCCGGAGACACCGTTAATTTGAAAATTAAATTGATAGTTCCCGTGGCTCTGGAAGAGCAACAGAGATTTGCCATCAGAGAAGGCGGCAAAACTGTAGGAGCTGGCGTTGTCACTAAAATAACAAAGTAATGGCTAAATCGGCTAAACCAGCAATTGAACCGGAACTCAAGTCTAAGCTTCGCATTAAGCTAAGGGCTTATGATCACAAGGTGATTGACAAGTCAGCTCGCGAAATTTGCGAGACCGCCTTACGCTATGGCGCTGAGGTCTTGGGTCCAGTTCCTCTGCCGACGGAAATCAACAAATACACCGTTAACAGGTCAAGTTTTGTCCACAAAGACGCCAGGGAACAGTTTGAAATGAGGGTTCACAAGAGATTGATAGATATTTTAAGCCCTAATCCCAAAGTGATAGACGCCTTAATGTCCCTGACTCTCCCCGCCGGTGTTGATATCGAAATCAAGATGTAGCGTCCGAATTTAGAAAAGCCGTCCGAAAGGGCGGCTTTTGGTAGAGTGCTTGTCCTTAGCTTATTTAAGAGATAAAATAAGATAAGAGAATATGGTCAAGAATAATAATCTAAAATTTGTCGATTTTTGCGCCGGAATTGGCGCCGGTCGTCTTGGTCTCCAAAATCTGGGCTTGAAATGCGTCGCTTTTTTAGAAATTGATAAATA
>JAUSHA010000016.1 GCA_030648815.1 bacterium
ATTGAAGCAGGAAATCCGTATTTTTCAAGACAGCCGGAAATCATCATCAAATCAAGCGGCGGCCAGGCAAAATCAATTTTATTGACGCCAAAACCGCCCATGATTCTTTGGCATCCGAATTTACTGACGGACGGCGGTTCAATGATAAGATTATCCATTAAATATTTTCCTTAATAGTTTTAATTACCGCCTCCATGGAATTATATTTTGGCTGCCAGCCGAGTTTTCCCATCCTGCTGATATCAAGAAGCATTTGCGGAACATCTCCCTGCCAGCCCCGCTTCCCTCCGGTAAAAATTATTTTTGTTTGATCCAACCCCATTTCTTTTAATAGCGCTTGAGCAATATCTTTTACCTTGGTCCGATCGTTTGCGCCCAAATTGAAAATATTGAGCTGTTGCCCGGCTCGGCTTGCTCCAAAGATCATGCCCTCAATGCAGTCCTTAACGTGGATGTATGACTTTGATTGATTGCCGTCTCCCAAAACTTCCAGGGTTTTTTTATTCTTCCCCAATTTTTTAATAAAATCATGAATGGCTCCGTGAGTTAATCTCGGCCCGATGACATTGGCAAATCTGAACATCCATGCCTGAAAGCCGTAAATATGGCAATAAGCGGAAATTAATCCTTCGCAAGCCAATTTGCTGGCTCCGTAAGTAGAAATGGGCAATAAGGGGCCGTAATCTTCAGGCGTCGGCATTATTTTTGGTTCGCCAAAGACGGCGGAGCTTGAGGAAAAACATATTTTACTGATGCTATTTTTTCGCATCGCTTCCAAAACATTAAAAGTGGCTACGTTGCCCTGCTCAAAATCCAAACTCGGTTTTTTGACCGACAACTGGATATCCGGATTGGCCGCCAGGTGAAACACAAAATCGGACCCCGCCATTGATTTATTCAGAAATTTTTCATCTAAAAGGTCCCCTTTAATAAAACGGAAATTGTCTTTTTTAAAATGCCGGGCGATGAATTCTTTTGATCCTGAAGAAAGATTGTCGTAAATCGCAACTCGCCCCTTATTTATCAGGGAATCTGTTAAATGGCTCCCGATAAAACCGGCCCCGCCGGTAATGAAATATTTTGTCATGATGTTAATGGATCTATTTGATCGTTTCTTTAAAGTGAGAGGTGATTAAATGGCAGATTGAATCATGGGCGCTTTCAATAATTTCGTATTTTTGCGACGGAATGAGAATTTTAGCATCGGCTAACGATATCAATTCGCCTCCGTTAAAGCCAATCATGCCGATTACCGCCATATGAAGATTTTTCGCGGTGTTGACCGCCTTGATGATATTGGGCGAGTTGCCCGAAGAGCTGATGGCTATTAAAACATCTTTTTCCTGGCCGAAATTTTTTAATTGTTCGGAAAATATATCTTCAAAGCCGACATCGTTCGCCCAGGCGGTTAAAATCGGCGTATTGTCGGCCAAGCAGATTACCTGGAATCTTTTTATTTTCTTTTCTCCTTTTTGGCCAAAAACTGTTTTATTTAAATCATTGGAAAAATGCGAGGCGATGGCCGCCGAACCGCCGTTGCCGATAATAAAAATTTTGCCGTCATATTCGTAGGCGGTTCGCAGTATTTTAATGCTAAGAGCAATCTCTTTCCACGAGACTTTACTAGTTTCCGCGTTAAGTTCCGATAAAAAACCCTTGATATAATCTTCCATAAAAATTTTAGCGGGTTAACTTTTGAATACAATTTTGCTTCCGGCCTCGGTAAAACGGAAAGGAGTTAATTGGTATTGTTTTAGCGTTTCCTTTATTTTGGCCTGATTTTCCGGAGGAGCCATGACCAAAAGAAAACCGCCGCCGCCGGCTCCTAAAATTTTTCCGCCGAAGGCGCCGGCCGAAAGCGCCTGATTATACATTTCATCTATTTGGCTGTTGGCAATTCCTGAGGACAGCTCTTTTTTCCATAACCAGTTCTGGTGCAGCAATTCTCCCAATTTTTTAAAGTCGCCTTTTTCAAGCGAATTCCTGAAAACAGGGACCAGGTCGGATAATTTTTTTAAAAAGTCGTATTTTTTATCAATATTGTCTCTTTGTTCTGTCAGAATCGGGTTGGCCGATCTTTGCACGCCGGTATAAAAGAGCATTAAATGATTTTGAAAATCTTCTTTTATTTTCGGAGCCAAGTAAATGGGCTCAACGTCAATTTTCCCGTCGCAGTTGAAGGTAATGACATTCAGGCCGCCAAAGGTGGCCGCATACTGGTCCTGCTTGCCGATGGGCGAGCCTGCTTTTTCAATTTCTATTTTGCAGGCCTTTTCCGCCAAAGCGTCGGGCGCGATATATTCCCCCAGAAAAGAATGGAGTCCTTGCAATAGCCCAACCGTAAAACTGCTGGACGAGCCGAGTCCCGTACCCTTGCCCGGAATGTCGCCGACCGAGGTGATTTCTATGCCTTTTTCAATGCCCGTTTCTTCCAGGGCGAATCTGGCCAAGGGATGTTTTATCTCCGAGCGATATTTAACATCCTCCGTTTCGGAATAGCTTACTCTGATGTTGCCGTCAAATTTCGGGTTCAGTCCGACGTAAATGTATTTATCAATTGAAGTGCTCAAAACACGGCCGGGATATTTACGGTAAAAGTTCTCAAAATCGGTTCCTCCGCCGACAAAACTGATCCTTAAAGGCGTTCTTACGATTATCATATGGTAGCTTCTTTTTAATACAATTCCCCCTTTTTAGCAATGGCCGCCGCAGGTCGTGTTGAGTTCGGCTTTTTTATTTGTTAAGATATGAGGGAAGCGCTAAATATTTTAAAGTATGAAGGAAAACACGATACATAATTTACTCAAACGATATTATAAGTTTAATAAATTTAGGCCGGGCCAGGAAGAAATTATCCAAAGCATTCTGGACGGCCGCGATACTTTGGCCGTCATGCCTACTGGCGGCGGCAAGTCGCTTTGCTACCAACTGCCCGCATTAATTCTTGAAGGAATAACGTTGGTTATTTCCCCTTTAATCGCGCTCATGAAAGATCAGGTGGATGTTTTACGAAAAAGAAAAATAGCCGCCTCATTTATTAATTCATCGCTTACGGAAAAAGAAGTCAAAAAGACAATCAACGAGGCGATGACGGGTAAAATAAAAATTCTCTATATCGCTCCGGAGCGTTTAAACAGCGACTTCAGTTCGGTTTTGCAAAAAATTCCCATAAGTTTTGCGGCCATTGACGAAGCGCATTGCGTCTCAACCTGGGGCCATGATTTCCGCCCCGATTACCGCGTCATTAAAGAACGCATCGATTCTTTGCCCAAACGCCCGATCGTCGCCGGTTTTACCGCTACCGCCACCCCTGAAGTGAGGGAAGATATCGCCGAGCGTTTGGGCCTTAAAAAGCCGCAGATTTTCATCAGGGGATTTGACCGGCCTAACTTGCGTTTTTTCGCCCGCGGCTGGCTGGATGATTCTTCGCGCGATTCGGAAGTCTTGCGTTTAGTGAAGTCCCTACCAAAGCCAGGTATTATTTACGTGGGGAAGCGCACTAAGTCCGAAGAGCTGGCCGCATATTTAACGGAGGCGGGAATTCCCGCTTTGCCTTATCATGCGGGATTAAAAACCGAAGAAAGAACGGATATTCAAGATGCTTTTATGAAGGATCAACTGTCGGTGATCGTGGCCACCATTGCTTTTGGTATGGGCATTGATAAGTCCGACGTGCGTTTTGTCATACATGCCGGCATGCCGGGAACCTTGGAAAGATATTATCAGGAAGCCGGACGAGCCGGCCGCGACTCCAAACCGGCTACCTGCGTTTTGCTGCACAGCGGAGCAGACAGCGCGCTTCAGAATTATTTTATCCGCAAAAGCTACGAGGATTCGGTGGAGCGCGGCAAACCGGAGGACGAGGCTTCGGTAGTGCGCGATCTGAAATATCATAAACTCAAGCAGATGGAGAAATATGTTATGGCGAACTCCTGCAAGAGAAGAATAATCCTGGACTATTTTGGAGATGAAAGCTCCGACAAGCACGAAAATTGCCAAGGTTGCGATTATTGTCTTGGCTTAAGAAAATAAATGGAGTTAACGGCTTGGGCGAGATTTTTTTTGCCGGGTTCAATTTTAATTGTTTTGACGCCGGCATTTTTACCGCATAAAATATCTCTCCATGAGTCTCCGATAAAATAAGATTTTTTAAGATTAATATTAAAATCTTTTTCAGCTCTCTTAACTAAACCGATTTTCGGTTTGCGGCAGTCGCAGTTAATTTTGTATTTTGGATTTTCCCCCGCAAATCCCTTATCGGGGTGGTGCGGGCAAAAATAAACCGCATCCAATTTGGCCCCTTCACGGCCAAGGAGCGTTTCCATTCTTTTGTGAATTTCGTCAAGTTCTTCAATTGAGCAAAATCCCTTAGCCACTGCCGGCTGATTGGTGATGACAATGGCCAAAAATTCCGAAGCATTTATTTTTTTAATTGCTTCGCTTGCCCACGGGAAAAGTTTGAAGTCCTCTGTTTTGCAGACGTCGTCTGAGGTGTCGTTAATCACGCCGTCCCGGTCAAGAAAAATCGCCCTTCTTTTATTCTTTCTGTTGAGCCCGGCGATCTTGCCGCTTTTATAATCCTTTTGGACTTCGGCAAGCCTGTCGGGTGTTCCCATATCTTTGAGATATTCAGCGGTTACGTAGCCGTAAAGTTTTTCCTTTTTGAATATTTTCGGAAAAATATCTTTGCCGAAATCCGATTTTATCCCCCTCTTGATATATTTTAAAATTTTCGGCGATAAGACATATAATCCTGCGTTGACCAAGTTATTAAAATACTTATTTTCCGGATGAGGTTTTGGATGGAAGGCGATAATTCTTTGCTTGCCGTCAATTTCTACCAAGTCGCTGTCTTGGGGATGGTCATTGGGATGCAGAACCAGGGTGCAGGCGCTTTTTTTGCTTTTATGAAAGCTGATCAGTTCGGCGATGTCCAAGTCAACCATTACATCGCCATAAAGCAAAAAAAAGTCATTTTTTAATTGACTTTCAATCTCTTTTAAGCCGCCGGCCGTACCCAAGGGATTTTCTTCCTTTGAGTAATTTATCCTTACGCCAAAATCTTGTCCGTTTTTGAAATATTTTTCAATGACTTCCGAAAGATAGCAGGTTGCAAGGGTGATATTTTTTATGCCGTATTTTTTAAAAAGTTCAACTTGGTGAGCTAAAATGGGCAATCTGCCGATTTTTATCATCGGCTTGGGGAGATTCTTTATTATTTTGTTAAGCCTGGTGCCGAGCCCACCGGCTAATATTACGGCACGCATTATTTTAATGATGTCCCATCTAATCCCTTCAGGGACTCCTCTCTGATTTTTCTTTCCAGATTTCCTTTCATTTTGTTAATGGCGGTATAGTTATAAAAAGTCAAAAAAATGACGAATAAGAAACCGAGAACCACGAAAAAATCAAAAGCCCGGGGAATGCTTAATTCCTGTAAAAATATATTGGTTATTTTGGGAAAAAGAATGACGATTATGAAGCTCAGCCAGAGCATTTCCCAAAATAGAAATTGAGCCTTGCCGAATTCCCTCCGCTTATAATGGAGAAAACAGATATAAGCCATTGAAAATCCGAAAACAATGCCTAAAATTTGAACGCCTAAAATCATAGAAATTTTTGTTTTAAAATATTCAGCAAAATTTTTAATCCGTCTATAATATTCGTTCCTTTATAATTATCTTTATAGATGGTTTGTATGGGCACCTCCGCATATGTCAAATTATTTCTACCCGCATTGATAATTATTTCTGTTTCTACCGCATAATCGGAAGACCGCCAGGCTATTTTTTCGTAGACAGAGGCCTTGAACACCTTAAGCCCCGATTGAGTGTCGGTTAAGGAAATGCCGGAAAAAAGATTGCTTATTCTTGTCAGGAATCTGTTCCCCAGCCATTTTATTACAGGCATTTTTTTGTTTATTCCTCTTGCGCCAAAAACGATGTCCAGATTTTCTTTTCCCAATTTCTCGGTTATTTTTTTAAGGTCTTCGGGAGAGTGCTGGCCGTCGGCATCCATTAGGGCGATTACTTCGGCTCCTAACATCAAAGCGGCTTGGCAGCCGGTTTTTAGGGCCGCTCCCTTGCCTAAGTTGATTGTATGCCTCAAAATTACAACATTCTCATCGGCCTCTTTGGCGCTTAAATAAGTATTGTCTTTTGAGCCGTCATCAACTACAATAATGTTAGCATCGATGGATTCTCTGATTTTTCGAATAACCCCCCCGATATTTTTCCCTTCGTTAAAGGCCGGTATTACTACTGTTAGTTTCATAATATGTCACTTTTATCCTATCTTAACCAGCGCAAATCGTCAATTTTAAATTCTCAAAAATTCAGCCCCGTTGATCTGATAGTTTTTACCTCCTATTATTTCTTTTCCCTGCTTCTTTTTTTGAGCTTGACCGGATTATTGAGCAAGGGGTTTATCGTACCCGGCGCACTGGCCGGCTTTTTGATTTTTTCCGGTCTTTTTTGGAAAAGAATTGAATGGAAAAAACATTACCTGTATTTTTTCATTTTTATCCCGCTTCTTCTTGCCGGCATACTTTTGATCAAGGGATATTTTGAGGGCATGGGAATGAACGGTTTCTTGCCTTGGGTCAGAGAAATGGTCTTACGGGGGAAAATGGTGGATTCTTTTGACGCTGCTTCCGTCGGGGTTACTTCCAAATCGCCCTTAATGCCTTTATTCTATGCCGGCGCCTTCAGTCTTTTCGGTTTCTCGCACTGGGTCATTGCCGCCTTACCCTTATTTTTTGCTTCGGCCACCGTTCTTTTGCTGTGCATTTGGCTTTCAGAGAAAAGCCTGCCTGCCGGCAGGCAGGGCGTTCCCAGAGGTTATATAATTTTTGGCGCCTTATTGTTATTGGCTAATCCTCTTTTTCTGGAAGTGAGCATGCACCCCTTGCAGGAACCGTTTCTTTTATTCTTTTTTACCGCATTTTTTTATTATCTGGAAAAATTCCGGCGGCAAAAATCAGGCATTTACTTTTTACTGTTATCCTTAAGCGCTGTTCTATCCTTCGCCTCCAAGGAGCCTGGAGTCATTTTATTCCTGCCTCTCGGCTGGCTTTTTGTCCAAAATTTTAAGAGCCGGCGATTAAACAGGAGATTTCTTTTTTATTTGCCGCTGACGATTTTTCCGGCGCTTTTGTGGTTGCTTAGGAATTACATTGTTTTTGATAATCCCATTTCTCCGTATTTGAACGGAGTTTTTAAGGGCAGGTATCACGATATAATTTCGGTCGTTAGCCAGGGATTCAGTTCCACGAGTTCTATTTGGAGCGGTAATATTTTTGATTCCGTCGTCGGAGTTTTTAACTCCCTTATCTTGTCTTTTTTCCCTTTGATTGCACTGTCTTTTTACGGTTTTTTTATAAAAAGAAAGATTCAGTATATTGCGCTGTTTCTTCTTCTGTTTTCAATCGTTCTTTTCGTGGAGTCAGACATCAGCGGGGGACTCATCCGCTATCTCTTGCCTTTCCTGGGGGTTTTTGCGGTTTACGCCGTTATCGGGCTACGGGAGTTAAAATCAAGAATATTTTTATCTCTCATCTTTTTTGTTAATTCATGGGGACTACTTTCCACGGAGTTGCTCTCATCTAAAAGCCAATTTTTCGCTTCTTTTGAAGAAAAATTAAATGTTTTCAGGATTGCCTCGCAATTTATTTACGATTACAGATTAATCACAGCTTCGGTTTTGGGCCTTTTTTTCTTCTTTTTGATTTCCCGCCGCAGAGAGTCCGCTAAATACTTGATTTTGCTTTCAGCCGGCATTTATTTAGTGAAAGCGGAAGTTTTTCATTTAGGGTCATGGCTGAATATTTGGCTGCCGATTTTGGGCTTTATTTTTATCACTTTAATCTGGGGTTTGGCGACTAAACTTAAAGAGAGTCTTCTTTTGCGGTTGATCTCCGGCTATATTATTGTTTTGTTGCTTTTTAACGGCTGGGGGCTGACCGCCGCTTATTCCTTAACCCACGGCAGTTTTATCTTCCCGAATACCAAGGAAGCTTACGAATTTAGGCCAGAGATGGCCGACCAGATTGAGTTAATAGAGGGGGCAAGCAAGAATTTTTACATCCTGGCCGACAACCCTTCTTATTTCGCTTGGTACCGCAATTTTAAAATGGCGATACTTTGGAGCCATAGTTTTTACGCTCTTACTAACTTGGAATATAAAGACGAATTAAGCTCTCAAGAAGTTCGCGATTTGTTTAAGATAGGCAAAATAAAATATGTTCTAAAAAGCGGCCGTTATGATCCCCGGTCGGATAGTTTTTACGACAAAATTAAAAATAACCCCGATCTGTTTAAGCTGATTTTCCAAAAAAACGGCATTTATTTATGGCGAGTGGATTAGTGGCCGCATTGACACTGTCGACGGCCGTGCTATCTTTAATTAGAAATAATAGCACATTTAAAGCCCGCCTGCGCATAAAGCTACGGCGAGGCAAGGAGGCATGTTTTGTATAAAGGTTATGGTTTCGATCTTGAGGGCACTAGCGTTGATGGCGAAGCCGCACGTCATAATGGCCATCTTGCCGCAGCCGCCGATTTTGGCCTGATAATTCCCCTTGAAGAGGCCTATACCAAAATCCGGCATTTCATTGGCGGACCAGATGAAAAAGTTTGTGAAGATATTAGGAATCTTCTTGAAGTTAAGGTACGTAATCGGGTAACCGTTGATCAAATTCTTGAGCGTGATAGATTTCACTATGAACGATTGTTTGCCGAAATGCCGATTGAGCCGCGACCGGGATTTATCAGTTTTTGCCGCGCTGCGCAGGAAATGAGCATAAAAATTGCCATCGGTTCTCTTACATCAAAAAAGCAAGCGATGACGCTTTTGGACCGTTCCGGCCTTACTAAAATTTTTGACCGGCAGCATATTGTGTTGCGGGAAGATGTGGTAAATATTAAGCCAGCGCCGGATGTCTGGTTAAAAACAGCGGAAGTTATGGGCATCAGTCCCAAAGATCAGCTTGTTTTTGAAGATTCTCCACGAGGTGTACAAGCGGCGATTACCGCCGGCTCAAAAGCTGTCGGCATGCCGGTGATAATTCGCGGTTCAACGGTAGGAGCTCTCGTTGATGCCGGCGTATCCCGCCTTTTCTTTGATTGGCGGGAAATTAATTATCTTGCCCTTGCCTTCATGGACGAACATGTCGGAAAATAATAAAAATCCCATCCGTAAAAAGATGGGATTTTTTATTTGACGCGGATATAAGATGATGTTAAAGTTCAGGGAAAAGAAAGGAGAGTTTTAAAAGAATGAAAATGCTGTATATTTCAGGACCGCAGTCCCTTGATATTAAACCCGAAGGCTTAAGCCGGAGCATTGGCGTTAAATTTGCGGTGGGAAAGAAGATTATAGTTTACGGAGATGACATGCTCTTATCAATGACCCCGTTCGCCAAGCAGGGGGCTTTCTTAATGTGTCCGTCAAACGCCCAGGAAGAAGTGAAAAAGCTTGTCAAAGAAAATAGGGGATTTGTTTCCGGAAAAAGAAGCACCGAAGCCGTGGCGGAGTTTTTGACGAAAATTTATCCTAAATGGCACGATAAGCATAGGTTAATTCATTCCATTTATTTTGATAAGGACGGTGTTATTTGGGAAGCGGAAAGGATAGAGCAAAATATACCATTTTTTAAGGTAATCAATGACTATATCAGGAATTGCCAAGGGCCGTACACCGCTCATCCACCAATTTCCATTGCCACCGGCGCTACTTGGGAATCTACGCTAAAAGCGTTAAAGCATATCCGGCTGAATAAGGAAAATATTCCCGCCAGCATGCCTTGGCCGCCGATAATTTTTGAGGAAGGATGTTTGGCCTTTAGTCCCACCACGGAAAGCACATTTGATTTGACAGAAGAAAAATACGGATTGTTTTCGCGGGATTTCCGGGAAATTATCGGTTTAATAGTTGAGCTCGGCGAGGAAATCAATAAAAGAGTTCCCGAAATTAATAAGCAGTTGGGACTGGATTGCAAGATTGTTCACAAAGAAAGAAGCGGATATACCCTGGATCTTCCTTTTGGAGCCAGGGGCAGCAAGGAAGAATTAAAGAAAGCTCACTCGCTGATTTATCGGAATATCCGGGATCTTCTTGGCAAGGATATGGAATTCGCCGGATTGTTCACGAAACAAGAATTGGAGGGAGTTGAAAATTGAAAAGCAAAAAATGGAAAGAGTTGGCCAGCGAATTGATTCTTAAAACGCCGTTTTTCAAGTTTTTTAGAAAAGATTTTCGCCGGCCGGACGGCGTAGTTATTAAGGATTACTATTTGATGGAAAAGCCGGATTCGGTGCATATTATTGCCTTTACTAAAGATAAAAAGATAGTTTTGATCAAACATTATCGCCCCGGACTCGGCGATATCTCAATTGAATTACCCGCCGGTTCCGTTGGAAGCAATGAAACGCCCGAAAGCGCAGCTTTAAGGGAATTGTTTGAAGAAACCGGTTATTTCGCCGGCAATTTGTCGGAAATATCCGATTTCAGCCAGGATACTTCGCGTTTTGTCGGCGTTAGTTGCCATTTATTTCTGGCTTGGGATCTTCAAAAATTTGAAAGCAGGATATCATTACAAGAAGATCAGGAGATTGAGATTATAGAGGTTACACCCTCTGAAGCAATAGAGATGGTTAGAAAAAGACAAATCAAAGATTTGCCAACAATAGCCGGGATACTTTTATCCCGGCTATTTTATTTGCCATTAAGCGTAAGATTTGTTAGGGTTTCATTAGTAAGTTCTTTGAAAGGAGAAAATGATGAGAAAGGTTAGTGTGGGATTGATCGGTTGCGGCACGGTCGGGAGTGGCGTTGTTCAAATAATTAACGAGCAAAGATTGGCGATTATGGAAAGGCATGGCGTGGAACTGAACCTTAAGAAAATTTTTACGCGTACGCCGTGCGGCGAAAAAAGTCGCGTAATTCATGAGGGTTATCCGGGACTCTTTGTCAAAAGTATTGATGAGATAATAGAAGATCCGCAGATTGGTATAATTATTGAAACGGCTGGCGGCGTTGATTTTCCCTTTGAAGTGGCAATAAGGTCAATAATGGCCGGCAAGGATTTAGTAACCGCCAATAAGGCATTGCTGGCTCACAAAGGCCAAGAGATTTTTAATCTTGCTGGAGAACGGGGAGTAGAAATTGGCTTTGAAGCTTCTGTCGCCGGCGCCATACCGATTATCCGGGTGACTAGCGATTCTTTGGTCGGCGGGCAAATCCAATCAATTACCGGCATATTGAACGGAACGACAAATTTCATATTGACTAAAATGTCGCAACGCCAGGGTAATTTTAAGAAAATTCTTTCTTTGGCGCAAGAAAAGAGATTTGCCGAAGCGGATCCCCGTGAAGACATTTCCGGCATTGATGTTAGGAATAAACTTGTTGTCCTTGCCCGTTCAGCTTTCGGATTTAATCTTGACCCGGGTTCCATTCATACGGAAGGCATGGGCGAAATTATTCCGGCAGATTTTGAGTACGCCGAGAGAAAATTAGGTTCCACCATCAAGCTTCTGGCCCATTGTAGCAGGGATGGAATTGCTTTTGTTTGCCCGACTATGGTTCCCATGGATAGTTTTTTGGCCTCAATTGACGATGAGTCAAACGGCTTAGAAATTTGCGGTCTGAATTTTAAGAAGCTCGGTTTCAGCGGTCCCGGCGCCGGAAGCCTTCCAACTGCTTCCAGTATTGTGGCGGATATCGTGCAGATTGCCAAATCAGGGTTCAGGCAAAAGAAAGTAAAATCCGGGAAAAACGGCTTTGACCAGGTGGTGCCGTTCGGAGAGGTGAGTTTTGATCACACTTTAAGATTTATCGTCAATGACAGGCCCGGCATAATCAGCGATATTAGTTCGGCGCTGGCCATGGAAGACATCAGCATCAGGGCGGTTGAGCAGAACAATTATCGTAATCTGCCCCGGGCTCTGCCGTTTCTAGTCACTCTTCATCGGACCGAAGAAAAAAGAGTTCAGGCGGCTCTTATTGAAATCAACAAATTGTCGTACATGGTCAAACCGGCGCACGTTTTCCGTTCTTTAGGACAACAGGATTAATTTCAAAAGAAAGGAGGTTGAAAATGGCCACAGAACAGGTTATCCATTTTAATGGTTGGCTGGATCCTGACCCGGAGTTGGGGACACGGATGATAAAGATTGTGCATCTTATAAGCTGCGTAAGTTCTTCGGGACCACTTAACTCTTATCGCATAACCTTTGTAGACCAGTTTGGGAAAAGAAGAGTGATGGAAGTTACCCAAGAATGGAAGGCTGAAATTATGAGCGCTAGGAAGACTGAAATTATGCTAACTATCAGAAAAGTAGTTGTGAGCGCCCAGATTGTTTCGGGCTTTGAGGGCATCGATTTGGCGGGGCCCACTATTGATGTCGGTCAAGTAAGTTAAGAATTAAATATCTAAATATCCATAGGTTGAACCTATGGATATTTTTATTTGACCAAAAGAGGTATTTTGATATACTGGGTGGATTAGGTCAAAAGGAGGCGTATTTTGCAAGCTACAGCGTACTTTAATAATTTGTTAAGAAGGGCGACGGAAGCCGTAGAAAAGTCAGCTCTTGAGAAGATTAGAGACAAGAGTTTCTGGGATGAGGCTAGGGGCGAGCAAAAGTATATAGGAATTCTGGATATCGAATCCACTATCAATTGCCAAGGTAAAGAATTAGAGAAACTTGGAGGAATTCTAAAGGAAGCGGGTACTTCTTATGCAGCGTGGTATCCCCCGAAGGGTTCGCATTTATACGAACTTAATTTTTGGGGACATGGCGGGAAACACGGCTTATACTTTTTGCTTTGCCTTAAAGATGGCAGAGAATTTCTTTTGAAACTTACGGCAAAGCGCATTTCGCTTGTTGACCATCTTTCTCCCTACGCTTATCGGCAGTTGATGCTGGAATTTTTTTACAAATTATACGCCGAAGAAGCATGTGTAGCAAAAACAATAAGAAAGTTGTCCAAAACAGGCGGATATAAATAGAATCAGATCAATAATTGGCACGCTTATCCGAGAATGGGCGGGGAAAAATGTATGGTTGGTGACGCATCACTTGACCATTCTTTCTTTCCGCGCCAGCATGGAACACCTGACTCCCGAGCAATTTATAGAACTGGATGAAAAAGAAAAACCAGTTAATTGTGGAGTTACCAGATACGAGTGCAATCCGGATCGAGGGAAAGACGGGAAGATGGAGCTCATATTTTATAACAAGTGCCTTTTTTAAAAGAATGTCGCCATTAAAAATCCATAGGTTGAACCTATGGATTTTTTACTGGACGGGATGTCTTGAATTGCAATAAATTGCTATAATACATTAAAGGTCTATTAGAATTAATATAAATAAATTTTATGGAAAATACGAATACGCAAAATAATTGTAAATGCATGCATCATAAAGCTATGCCGATGCTGATAGTCTTGCTCGGATTAACTTTTTTGCTCAAAGAGCTGGGCACATTGAGCGTCGGTGCGGCAAATATTGTTTGGCCGATTATTGTGATCGCAATGGGTTGTAAGAAACTGATGGCCGGATCCTGCAAGTGCTGTTAATCGCAAAAATAAAAGATTCGCATCTTTTACTCAGGGTCTCCCCTGAGTTTTTATTTTCGGCCTTGACAACCACACTAAAATATGATATTATTTCAGCATTGATTAAAAAAAATTTGGAGGTAGCATCTTGATTGACGAAATTACGAGCAGGGCCTGGAACATTGAAATCGAGTCGGGAGATGGTCCTCAAGCCATCGAGACTAAAAAGAAAATCAGGAGAGTGCTTGAGATGGCGTATAAAGAAAAGAAATCTGCAGTTGAGATCGTGGCTGAAGTCGGTTTTTCCCATGAGGAAGTTAACCGTATAATAACTAAGGAGATAACTTTCGTTTTGGGTCCGGGAAGAAAATAAAAGGAGGTTAACTAATCAATGTCCACGAATAACAAGACGGGACAAAAATGGTATATATATGCCCTTAATCAAATTAAAGGGCTATCGGAGCACCGGAATAATCTGGATTGGAGGGATTCTTATCTTTTTCGAAGGGAAATAAGCGACCTAGGTCGTCAGATAAAGGAATGGCTCCCGATGTTCGCGGATAAGGAGAACATATCACCGAAGCACAGGTCCTTGGTGTCTAAAGGTCTCATGTCATTACTTGAGCAAGGAAGGCGATGGGAGGCAGACGACATTAAGCTCATCACCGAAATCGCGAATGAGCTAATAAAAAAATAACCCGAATAAAGGAATCAAGCCAATGTGGCCCTAATCAAAACGATTAGGGCCACAATTATTTTAGTCTGTTTCTCTCAATTACCGGAATCGCCCAAAAACCACATCGCTATTCCGGCGATTTTTTGTTAAAATTGAGATATGAATTATAAGGGCGTTATAATTGAAGAAAGTTTGGAGAATAAAGATGTTCTTAAGGAAGTGGTCATTTTAAGCACGAGAGTGGAGCAGGTTGTGGAAAGGCATAAAACCCCGTATCTTAAGCAGTGGACGCTGCATACGGTTGAGTTACCGGAAGATAGGTCAGATAATATTGCAGAAAAGATAAGCCGAGCGTTGGATTCCGAACACAATGATTGGTACGCGGATTTTAAAAATGACAAATTTCATTACGTTATTTTTAGAGATAAAGTATTCAAGATAGATTTGCATAATCCAAAGTACAGAGACGCCATGGAATACGGAATTTCGTTGGGGATTCCCTGGTATCAGTTAGCTTTTTCGCCCGAAATTCAAGAATGGAAGCGGTAATTGTGCGAGGTCGGGCTAAGCACAAAAGTCCCGCAGATGGCTGATTCAGCAAGTCATTTCACAGACGGTTGCTATATGGATATGGCAATGAACGGAATAAAAAAACTGGCGCTTGAGAAACTGGATAGAGATTATAGGGATGTTGGTATATTCCCTAAATTAAAGAAGGAAATAACCCCAATTTACAATGTTTGGAAGAATTTAATAAATGTATACCCTAATTAATTTTCATGGTCGATATTAAAACCATTTTTACAGTTGTTTCCCTTGTATTCGGTTTGGCAGTTTTTATTCCTTATTACATAAACATTTGGAAGAAAGTGGCAAAACCCCATCTTTTTTCTTGGATAACATGGGGAATTTTAACGGGAATCGGTTTTATTTTGTCATCGCAAGAAGGCGGTGGCGAGGGTTCTTGGATTTTTGCATTGCAATCTATTCTGTGTTTAAGTATTGCGGGATATGCGCTGGCAAAAGGCGAAAAGAATATAACACGGGTTGATTGGGTTTTCTTCATCAGTGCGATTGTAATAATGATTATTTACATTTTTACTAAAAATGCCATGATTTCTGTAGTGCTTGCCGCGGTGATAGACTTCTTTGCTTTTCTCCCTACATTCCGTAAATCATTCTCAAAACCGCATGACGAGCCCGCCCTTACGTATTTTTTTTCATCCCTAAGCTTCCTTTTTTCTCTTGGGGCACTTCAGGCATATTCCTTTGTGACATTGTTTTATCCGTCAACTTTGGTAATTACAAATACTGCATTTGTATTATTCGTCCTCGTTCGGAGAAAAGTTATTAAATAATTTGCCGGAAAAATATATTTTAAATTGAATTGGTTATGAAACTATTTTTAACATCGGCGGGGTTGCCGCCGGAAATAACTGAAGCGTTTTTGGGTTTGCTTAGTAAAAATCCGGAAGAGACGAGAATTTGTTTAATTACCACCGCTTCTTTGGAACATCATCCCGATGGCGTTGTGCCCTATGTGGAAGGAGATAAAAGACGGTTGTCGGAATTAGGATTCAAAACAATGTCAGAAATAGATCTAAGAAATGAAACGGAAAAATCTTTAAACGATAAATTTAAAAATTTTGATGTAATTTTCGTTGAGGGCGGGAATACTTTTTATTTGATGAAATATATTTGGGAAAGCGGTTTTGATAAAGCCATTAAGCCGTTTTTAGACAACGGGGGAATCTATTTCGGAATTAGCGCCGGCAGTATAGTCGTCGGTAAAGATATCTCGTGTTCCGGATGGGATCCGGCCTGGGACGAAAATACCGTAGGGCTGGAAGATATGCGGGGATTAGGTTTGGTAGATTTTATTATCTCCCCTCATTATGCTCCGGAAGAAGACGCAGTTATAAATGAGAATAAGAGCAAAGTTTCTTGTCCGATTTTTGCCCTAACCGATTCCCAGGCGATATTAATTAACGGAGAGGACGTAAGATTTATCGGCCCGGGCGAATTCAAAAAATTTGAATAAAATTATGGGGAAAGTAATAAAATTTATTATAAGCATTGGGATTTGCGAAGCCGCCGGGGCGGCGGGATCTATTTTTACGATCCCGGCTATTAAAAATTGGTACGCTTTTTTGGAAAAGCCGTCTTTCAGCCCGCCCAACTGGCTGTTTGCTCCGGCTTGGACGATCCTGTATTTTTTGATGGGCGTATCTTTATATCTGGTTTGGGCAAAAAATTGGGGCATTGAAGTCAAAGCTGGGCAAGCACAACAAAAAACATGGAACCCGATTTCAAAAAAACTATGGACCGGCTCATGGAGAGAAGAAAACGCAATTGCTATTTTCGTTGTTCAGCTAATTTTGAATATCTTGTGGTCAGTAATATTTTTCGGCCTGAAATCGCCGGGGATGGCCTTTTTTGAAATTATCATGCTCTGGTTCGCTATCTTATATACGATTGTTAACTTCTATCGTATATCCAAGCCCGCCGGCCTTCTGCTTTTGCCTTATATTCTTTGGGTCACCTTTGCCGCAATTCTCAACTTCGCCGCCTGGCAGCTAAATTTGTAAATTGTTTGCTATGAAAAAAATATTACTAATTATTATCGTAATCATGGTTCTAATCGCTGGGGGGTTGGGTGCATGGTGGACGCTGGGGAAAAAGGAAGTGGCTCCGGTGACCAATACTGAATATTTTGGGAATGAATTGGAAAAGAAGGATCTCATTCGTATCACCTCTCCACGACCAAATCAAGCTATCCGAAGTCCGCTGACGATTACCGGAGAAGCGCGAGGTTATTGGTTTTTTGAAGCAAGTTTCCCGGTTGTTCTCACCGACTGGGACGGGCTGATAATCGGGCAAGGCATCGCCCAAGCTAAAAGCGATTGGATGGTTACGGATTTTGTGCCCTTTGAGGCAACGCTCACCTTTACGGCAGATAAAAACGCCTACAGCAACAGGGGAACGCTGATACTGCGTAAAGATAATCCGTCCGGGCTTTCCGAGCACGACGACGCGCTTGAAATCCCGGTTGAGTTGCAATAAAGATAGTAGTATAATTAATTAAAACACCTACGATGAAGAAAAAAATCATTTTAGCGATTATTGTTTTATCGGTCGCGGGAGTTGTCGCCGGCGGTTATTTTTACTGGAATAAAAAAAATGCCGGAACAAGCGCCTTAGACAAAGTTAACGAAGCGGCGGATAAAATAAATGATAGCGCCACGCAGGGAGTTTTGCCGTCATTGCAGACGAATCCTTTGGAAAATAAGCCCGACCTTAATCCTGTTGACCAGGTCAACCCGTATAAAAATATTAAAACTAATCCTTTTGAATAAATATGAAGATAAAGCATTTTTTAAATTTTCTTATCATAAGTTTTGCGGCTGTCGGCATATTTATTTTTACTAATAATGTTTTTGGCCAAGAGGCGTCTAGTGAAGAAGGCATACAATATCCCGTTCAGGAATTGGGCAACTGTGAAAACAAGGATGCCTGCAAATTTTACTGCGATGATTCGAAAAATCTTAGAGCTTGCGTGGACTTTGCCGAGGAGAACAATTTAATGTCAGAAGAAGAAGTTGAAATGGCCAACAATTTTATTAAAGCAGGTGGCAATGGTCCGGGCGGATGCGGGACAAAGGATTCCTGCGAGAAGTACTGCGATAATATGGATCATCTGGATGAATGCGTATCTTTTGCCGAAGAAAATAATCTGATGCCGCCTCAAGAATTGGCGGAAGCTAAAAAAGTCCAGAAAGCCATCGCCCGCGGAGTAAAAGCGCCGGCATGCGGCAGTAAAAAAGCCTGCGATACTTATTGCGAAGAATCGAATCACATGGAAGAATGTATTATTTTTGCCAAAGAAGCCGGTTTTTTAGAAGGCAAGGAACTTGAAGATGCCGAAAAAATGTTGGTGGCTGTCAAAAGAGGAGTAAAGCCGCCGCCTTGCAGGGGTAAAGATGCTTGCGATGAATATTGCAGTGCTCCGGACAACATGGAGGTTTGTATGAATTTTGCGATGGAAGCCGGAATGATGTCGGATCAGGAAAAAGCCGACTCGCAGAAGATGCTGGCGGCAATTAAGCAGGGAATAAATCCGCCGAACTGCCGAGGTAAGGAAGAATGCGATACTTATTGCGGAGAAGAAGATCACTTTGAGGAGTGCGTTACTTTTGCCGAGGCGGCCGGTTTCATGTCGGAAGAAGATGCCGTTATGGCGCGCAAAACGGGCGGCAAGGGTCCCGGTGACTGTAAGGGTAAAGAAGGGTGCGAAACATTCTGCAGCGACCCGGCTAATGAACAAACTTGTTTTAATTTTGCTAAAGATAACGGATTGATATCCGAAGAAGATTTAATGCGGATGGAAGAAGGCGTCAGAATGGGGCCGCCTGAAGGAGGGGGAGGACCAGGTGAAGGCGGATCTATGCCTCCGGGCGGTGATTTCCAAAGACCAACCGGCCCGGGCGGATGTCAGAGTCCCGAAGAATGCACGGCTTATTGCCAGTCGAGTCCGGAAGAGTGCGGCGCTCCTGCGCAGCAACAGCGAGAGCCCATGAACCAGCCGCAATATCCCAATGAACCATCCGGTGATTTTCAATCTGGCGGATCGGGGCCAGGTATGCCGCCTTATCCCGAAGAATTTGAGCGTAATAACTATCCAATGCCCGGTTATCAGCAGCCGCCAACTGAATTCCAGCCACCGCCTTCTATGGATCAAGGTCCTGTGCCAGAATCCGCTCCGCAACCTCCGCCAGAACCTCCTCCAGCGCCAAGCGGCCTTCTCAATCAGAACTCCTTCTCGGCTTCACTTATTCAATTTTTCAATTTCTTAATTCGTTAGATCCAGTTGAGAAATAATATCGGTTATTGAGACATAATAATCAAATATGTCGGAACTTTTGGAGTTAAAAAAGGAATTGAGGTCTATGGCGAATCCGGAAAAGGCCAAGCTTCTGCAGGGCTTTTTTAAGACGGGCAGAGGAGAATACGGCGAAGGGGATATTTTTTTAGGCGTTACTGTCCCCGAATTAAGAAAAATCTCCGGGAAATACGTAGGACTTAACCTGACGGACGTAATAAAATTATTGCATTCTGAAATTCACGAAGAGCGTTTAGCCGCTCTTCTCGTTATGATTGATAAGTTTCAAGCCGGAGAAGAACAGGAAAAGATTTATAACCTTTATCTGCAGAATACCGAATATATCAACAATTGGGATTTGGTGGATTTGTCGGCTCATAAAATAGTCGGAGCGCATCTTTCAGATAAGCCAAAATCAATACTTATAAAACTTGCGAGATCGAGAAATTTTTGGGAAAGAAGGATAGCTGTTATAGCCACCTTCTATTTCATTAAAAATAACGAGTTTTCAGAAGCCGTTAAAATAGCCGAAATGCTGTTAAGCGACGGGCACGATCTGATTCAAAAAGCTGTCGGCTGGATGTTGAGAGAGGTCGGCAAAAGGGATTTAAAAATCGAAGAAAAATTTTTAAAAGAGTATTGTAAAAAAATGCCCAGAACTATGCTAAGATACGCTATTGAAAAATTTCCGGAAAGAAAAAGAAAGAGGTATTTGAAAAAAGGTGCTACGAGCCTTTTGTGATAGAATATGATAATGATCAAAAATTCGCTTAAATCGTTAAAGGTAATTTTAAAAGGCACAAGACCCTCAAGGGTTGTTTTGGTTTGTCCCGATTGTTTAACCATAAAGCTGAATTGGGCGATAGACGAGCTAAAAGCGATGACCTCCTTTGAAATAATCAAGATTCCCGACGGAGAAGCGGCGAAAGATTGGAATATTATAGAGGTGCTATTAAAGGATTTTACCACGGCTAATTTAGATAGAAAAAGTTTAGTTTTAGCCCTCGGGGGCGGTTCAGTTACCGACTTAGTTGGTTTCGCCTCTTCAATTTATCAAAGGGGCGTTTCTTATGTAAACATTCCGACCACGCTTTTGGCTCAAGTTGATGCGGCTATAGGCGGAAAAACCGCTATCAATTTTTTAGGTTGCAAAAATCAAGTAGGTTCGTTTTATAATCCCATAGTTACAATTATCGATAGCCGTTTCTTAGAAACTCTGAACAAGGAGCAATTCATTGACGGCCTTGCGGAAATAATTAAAGCCGGCTTGATTAAAGATCCGACTATTTTAAAAATAATACAATCTCATGGTTTATCTCAGCTAAGGGAGAAAATTTTGATAGAGGGTATAATCACAAAAGCGATTAGAGTAAAAGAACACTTTGTCCAAAAAGATCCGAAAGACAAGGGCGTCAGGCAAATTTTGAACTTTGGCCATACAATCGGCCATGCATTAGAACTTAAATACGGCCTAAGCCACGGAAGAGCGGTTTTAATCGGCATGATGGAAGAGCTCAAGCTCGGTGAAAAATTAGGAAAAACGGATAGTAAAGTCAGGGTTCATTTTAAAAATCTTCTTGACGGTTTGGCTATTTCTTTTGACAAAAATAAACTAGAGGTTGATTGGAAAAATATCCTGCGCGACAAAAAAATAGTGGGGGATAAAATAAATCTGCCGATTGTTAAAAAATTAGGAGAAGCGGTATTGACCGAAGTAAGTTTAAAGCGTATCATGGGCTTTGTCGGGAGATAAAGGTCTGAACGATAATTAATCTTTTAATAATCAAAACTATGTGTGATACTTGCGGTTGCAATAAAACAGAAGAAAAAGAAGAAGAGGTAAAAGAAGAGGAAGTAAAAGAAGGAGAAACAAAAGAGTAGGACAAGGAGCGGGGTTGATCCCCCGCTTTTTGTTTACTATTGACATTTTAAGAAAGACCTGTTAAGATAACTGCGGAAAAATAAAAAAAGGAAAGGGAGGTAAACTTGAGTAATGAATCAGTAGAGGCAGTACTGCACACCGATACTACGGGGTCGGTCTATCCGTGCATATTGGAAGTGCGGAGAAAAATCGAAAGTTCGCTTACGACCCTGTTTAAGGAAATACCTGATCTTCGGGTCGGTATAGGTGCGAACGGTGATTATTGTGACGAGGGAAGAACGTATGTTACCTCGCGGCATGATTTATCGAAAAGCATTCACGATCTTTGTCAATTTATCAGAAATCTTGAAAATACCAATGGAGGTGATTTGCCCGAATGTTATGAATTGGTGTTGCACGAAGCGAGGAAATATAGTTGGAGCCATAGTGCAAGGAAAGTCTTTGTTTTGATCGGCGACGATGTACCGCATTCACCCCATGATCGGCAAAATGTTGCGTACAATGGAAGGGGCCTTGACTGGAGAGAAGAGGCGGCTGCCTTGGCAAAAATTGGCGTCGTTGTGCATACAGTCCAATGTTTAAACAAGGGAAGGCATGCGGATGCTTTCTACGAGGAATTGGCCAGAATGACCGGGGGGTACCATTTTACCCTCGATCAGTTCTCTGAAGTGACTGATCTGATTATGGCGATCTGCTATGATCAGGGAAATACGGCCAGGTTTAAAACATGGGAGCAAGAAATTGTTTCGGCCGGCAGAATGACTCGTTCGGTGGATGAGAATTTCGCGCGTTTTTCCGGACGAAAGATATCCGAACGCTTCGCGCGCACGCCGAGGTCTCTTAGCGCAGTTCCATTTGGACGTTTCCAGATTCTTCATGTGCTGAGCGATATTTCGATCCGCGACTTCGTGGAAGAAAACGGATTGATCTTTAAAGCCGGTAGGGGCTTCTATGAGTTCACAAAAACTGAACTCATCCAAGAGAAGAAAGAAGTCGTTTTGCGCACCAAGGGTACAGGGGATATGTACTCGGGCGACGAGGCGCGTCGAATGATCGGTCTTCGACCCGGAGAGCGTGCCAAGGTGAAACCGGCGCATCTCGCAACTTATGATGTGTTCGTTCAGAGCACGTCACATAACAGAAAACTTATCGGAGGAACGAGGTTTCTCTATGAGGTTGATCTAAGTAGATAAAAAAACAAAGGCGTCGGTGTGTCTTGTACACATCGGCGCCTTTTTGATAGAGTATAAACTAATGGTTAAGGATGATAAAAATAGCGAAAAAAGAATAGACTCTTCGGCGGTTGCCTCAGAGTCCAACCTTGGCGATCGGCGCCAAGTGTTGGAGTTGCTTGCGCCGGCGAGGGATTTTGTCGCAGGAAAGATGGCTGTTTTAGCAGGGGCGGACGCCGTATATATAGGAGGGCCTCGGTTTAGCGCGAGAGCAGAGGCCGGAAACTCCTGGCAAGACATAGAGGAGCTTGTTAAGTTTGCCCATCAATATTACGTTAAAATTTATCTTGCTTTAAATACGATTTTTTTTGACGAGGAAACTTCCGCCGTCAAAGAAGCCATTTATAAGGCCTACGATATAGGAGTAGATGCGATTATCATCCAGGATATGGGCATGATGGAAATGGACTTGCCGCCCATGCCGATTATCGCCAGCACGCAAACTAATAATTACGATATTGAACAGATAAAATTTTTAGAAAAAGCCGGTTTCTCCAGAGTAATTCTGGCCAGAGAATTAAGCCTGGAACAGATAGAAAAAATAAGGCAGGAAACCTCCGCCCAAGGCGGATCCGCCTCGGGCGGAGGAATAGATTTGGAAGTTTTTGTCCACGGCGCTTTATGCGTTTCCTTTTCCGGGAGATGCTATTTCAGCCAGGCATTGTCGGGTAAAAGCGCCAACCGGGGAAAATGCATGCAGGCCTGCCGGCTGCCTTTTTCGCTTGTTGACGATAAAGGGAAAGAACTGGCAAAAGATAAATTTCTTTTATCGTTAAAAGACCTTAATCTTTCGGCTTCCATTGGAAAATTAGTTGATGCCGGGATTACTTCTTTTAAAATAGAGGGCCGGCTCAAGGATGAAATTTATGTCGGAAATGTCGTTGCCAAATACCGCCAAGAGCTGGATAAGATTATCGCCGGCAGTAAAGGCAAGTACCAAAGAGCGTCTTCGGGAACCGTTGAATTGAATTTTGAGCCCGATCCGGAAAAAACATTCAACAGGGGATACACTGATTATTTTTTAAACGGCCGCTCAAATAATATACTTTCTTTAAACAGCCAGAAATCCTTGGGAAAATTCATGGGCAAGGTGAAAGAAGCGGCAAGAGATTATTTTATCTTGGACCGCCAAAGCGATTTAAGAAACGGCGATGGCTTGTGTTGGTTTAGTAAAAAGGGCGAGCTATCCGGCACGAATATAAATGTGGTGTCAGGAGATAAAATTTACCCCAACCTTATTGATAAGCAGTTGGAATTTTATCCGGGAACGGATATTTACCGCAATGCCGATCCTTTATTTGAAAAGAAGGTTTTGAATGGAGCCAAACGACGCGTGGCGGCGGATTTCATGGTCAAAGAAACGGCAAAGGGCTTCAGTCTGAATGTTAAAGATGAAGACGGCAACAGCGCAGAAATGGAATTTAGCGCGGAAAAAAAACCGGCCCAAAATCCCGAGATAGCGGAAGACAGCTGGAAAAAGCAATTTTCAAAATTGGGGAGCACGGTGTTTTTTATGAGAGATTTTTTCCTTCAATGCGAAAAGCCGTACTTTGTCCCGCCATCAGTTTTGAACGAATGGAGAAGAAGCTTAATTTCAGAGCTCTCCAGAATAAGGACAGAAAATTATCCCAAGATTTTAGTTAAGCATGAAAAGACGCAAAATCCTTATCCCGTAAAAGAGCTGGATTATTCTTTTAATGTTTCCAATACTTTGGCGCGGGATTTTTACCAAAGGCACGGAGCCAAGGTTTTGGAAGCGTCTTTTGAACAGCAAAAAGATACCAAAGGAAAAAAGCTTATGACAACTAAGCATTGTTTGAAGCATTTTCTGGGGAACTGTCCTTCGCTTCAGCTCAGGATCTCCGACCCCCATAAAGAGCCCATGTTTTTAGTTTATAATGGTAGAAAATACCGTCTGACTTTTGATTGCCAAAAATGCCAAATGGAAATATTTGACAAATAGACAGCTTTTGACATAAAATGGCTCTGCCGTAAAAGCGCGGCATAATAAAAAGGAGGTGTCGAAATGACACAGGCACAAGAAGGCAGCACCCATCCCGTAATGGAAAAAGAGATTTCCTACATTAGGAGTTGGGGACGATGGAAGGAGTTGTGGGAAAAAACAACAGAGGCGGATATTCTACATAGCTTGCTTCACATCGGATTTGCCGTACCGGTGGATGAGGGAGAAACAGTTGATCGCATATTGTGGTACCTTAACATGGCCGATAAGCGTAAATCGTACTTTAATTTCCGGAAGAATGAAGATAAGGATTTGCGTTTCCAGCGAATTATTATGGGCGGGAAGGAAATTAATAACTTTGAAGATATCCGATTGCTTCTCGTCCAAAAGGCTTTTCAGGCGCTCTGCCAAAATTTTTTCAAGAATACCGGAAAAGAGCATAATAATCACTGGTGGTTGCCAATGGTTCTTGATCCCCAAGTTTTAGAGAAGCTTTTTTGGTTTTTCCGCTTGGACGAAGATGGCCGATTTTTTAATCGGCAGCATCCGGAAGATCACAATACGTTGATTGTTGCGGAATTTATTCGCAATGTTTGTGAATTTATTTGGAATTACGAAGATTCATATTCCAGATGGGGGGTGAGATTCAACGATGAGATAATAGAAGCGCTTAGGCAAGCTCGACCGAATACTATAACAATTTTATTCGGGTTGAAGGAGCTCGATTTTTTATTCAATCTTGAAAGACATCACGGGCTTAATGTGGGCTGTATGAAGCGGCTTAAAAAATTGGCAATGGGCTTTGATCTTTATTTGCCTTCCCCAGATGCGTCGCGCGACGCATATCGCAAGCCGCTGACTATTGAAGAAGCATGTTTTGGCGGTTCTCAAGCGGCAAGAGTATTGATATCGTTGCGAGTCATTCAAGCGGAGAAGGGTCGTTTCTGCGACATCCGCGAATTGGAGTCGCAGCGTCGTGAAGTAGAGGAGAGACTTAAAAAAGTCCGAAAAGATTAATTAAAAAATTAAAGGTTCGGTCGCATTTGTCGGCCGGACCTTTTTATTTTATTCGTGAACTGCTTTGACACTTGTTGACACTTTCGGCGTATTTGCTTACGATGGAACTATATGAGGATTTTGTTTATAAACGACAGCGTGGATGTGAAGTCCGGCATCGGTCGCTACGCCTGGGAAATTATCAGGCGGGTGAAAGAAAGAGGCGCCGAGGTTATTGTTTTAACCAGGAGAAAAAGCAGTTTTGATTTTGTAAAGCAGGTTCTGCCCGACACCTTTTCCTCAAAGGGAATTTTTTCGCCGCTCCGGGAAGTAAGAAAATATGCAAAGCAGTGCGATATTATTCACGCCTTGGACGGTTATCCCTACGGCATCATCGGAGCCTTGGCGGGAATCGGCCTGAAAAAGCGCTTGGTTATTAACGGCGTCGGCACTTATTCCGTTCTGCCGCTGGAGCAATTTTTGATAAAAAATCTGTTGAAATGGGTTTACAGAAAAGCGGACAGGATTTTGTGCATCAGCAATTTCACTCAAAAAGAAATTTTAAAAAGAGTTAAACTGGATAACACCGAAGTTGTTAATCTGGGAGTAGATTGCCGGAGGTTTGCCAACGCCATGAATCTTAAAAAGACGGGCAGGGTAATTCTAAGCGTCGGAGCCCTGAAACCGAGAAAAGGCTATCATATCGCCATTCAGGCGGTAGCTAAGGCAAAAGAAAAATACCCGGACATTAAATATTATATCGTGGGAGATCAGTCGCATGCGGCCTATTTTAATAAACTGAAGGAATTGTCAAAAAATCTCGGGCTTGAAGAAAACATCTTTTTTTGGCAGAATATAGAAGACGAAGAACTAATCGGATTATACGGCCAGGCTGACGTATTCTTGCTCACCCCGATCAACATTGAAAATAATTTTGAAGGATTCGGCCTGGTTTATCTTGAAGCTAACGCTTCCGGCTTGCCGGTCATAGGCTCATCGGACTGCGGGGCGGAAGATATCATCAAGGACAATTACAACGGATTGCTGGTGTCCCAAAATGATACCGAAGGCACCGCTAAGGCAATAATAAAATTATTTGATAATCAGGATTTTGCCAAAAAATTGGGAGAAAACGGCATGGCTCTAGCCAAGAAAATGAGTTGGGATAAAACGGTTGACAGGTATTTTGAAATTTATAAATCAATTTTACAAAAATGAAGGTATTAATTACTGGTATCACGGGTTTTGTGGGATCTCACCTGGCGGAGTATTGTTTAGGTTTGCCTAATGTGGAAGTTTTCGGCACAGTATTGTCGCACCATCTCGGCGACGAACTCAAAAGAATTGAGCAGATAAAAGACAGGGTTAAGCTTTTAGAATGCGACCTGACCAACAGAGTCGGCGTTGCCAGGGTTCTTGAGCAGGTAAGGCCCGATAAGATTTTTCACTTGGCCGCTCAAGCTTTTGTGCCGTCTTCCTGGGCATCGCCGGAACATACTTTATACAACAACATTATCGCCGAACTGAATGTTTTTGAGGTTTTAAGGGAATTAAAACTTAATCCGATTATTCATATTGCCGGATCTTCCGAAGAATACGGTTTGGTTTACGAAAACGAGCTGCCCATCAAAGAAACCAATCCCTTGAGGCCGCTTTCTCCTTATGCGGTATCAAAAGTGACTCAAGACATGCTGGCCTGCCAGTATCATAAAAGTTACGGATTAAAAACCGTTGTAACCCGCGCCTTTAATCACGAAGGCCCAAGAAGGGGAAAGCAGTATGTTACCTCCGCTTTTGCCTCGCAGATAGCTGATATAGAGAGAGGCAAGCAGGCGCCGGTGATGAGCGTTGGCAACTTGGAAGCAATTCGTGATTTTTCAGATGTCAGAGATATTGTCAGGGCTTATTGGCTGGCAACTGAAAAATGCAAATTTGGCGAGCCGTATAATATCGGTTCGGGCCAAGGCCATCGGATTGGCGATATGCTCAATGCTTTGATTTCTTTTTCCGGAGTCAAGGTGGAGATAAAGCAAGATCCGAATTTAATGAGGCCCAGCGATGTGCCGGTTCTTATCTGCGATTCCGGCAAGTTTAAAGAGGCCACCGGATGGCAGCCGGAAATCAATTTTGATAAAACTCTAAGAGACACCTTAGATTATTGGAGGCCGGAATTATTATGAAAATACCGGATATTTTTTACAAAATAGCCAGAAAAGCCGGCGTAGCCGACAAGCCGGTTGTTATGCAGTTTCCCAGAGAAGTTGATGTGGGATTAACCAATTCCTGCAATTTGAAGTGCTCTTTTTGCCTGAATGGCAGCATAAAAAAGAACAGGGGATTTATGGAAGAATCCCTTTTTAAGTCTTTGGCGGATTGTCTGGCGGATAAATTCCGCTCAAAGACGAATTTGGGACTTGGCTTGTTCGGCGAAGCCACCTTGCACCCCAAGTTTATTGACTTTCTTAACTACGCTTCTTGGCGTGGGTTGAAAATACATATTTCCACGAATTTTGTAAGCGTCAGCCGGGAAATATCCCAGGCTCTTATTGATGCCCAAACCGACCTGGTGGAGATTTCTTTTTATACGCTTAATAAGGAAAATTATAATAAAATAGTCGGCGTTGAGGTCTACGATCATGTTTTAGAAAATATCCATTCGTTCTTAGCTGACGCTGAAAAGTCAGGATTTAACGGACAGATAAGATTGAGACCGTTCAGCGATTTCGCCAAAGAGACGCCCGCTTACCAAAAAGAATTTTATCAAAAGTATCCCAATTTGCATTTTGACACTCACGAGCCAAAAACAATGGCAAACTGGGCGGGTTTCTTAAAACTTCCAAAACTTTTAAAGGGCGTTTATATGCAAGTGCCCTGTTCCTTTCCCTTTAGCCGCATGACTGTTGATTGGGACGGCGAAGTAAGGCTTTGCTGTAATGCCATGATGGCCGACGATCTTATCGTTGGCCGCGTGATGCAAGATTATAATCTGTACGATTTATGGAATGGCCAGAAGTTTAATGAAATAAGGGAGAAGTTTTCCAAAATAAATTACAAAGATTTCCCCTCCTGCCCCAATTGTTATTTTTCCAGAAGATATTTTCCTTTACGCAAATGATTATTTCAAATCAAAGATACGAATTGGCGCAAAAAGCCCATAAGGATCACTGGGAAAAGAGATGGAAGGGCAATTGCGAACGGCAGGAGAGAACCGGCGAATATCGCAGGTATCAGGCGGATTTGCTGAAAAAATATGTTAATCTTAACTCCGGCAGCAAAATTTTAGATGTTGGCTGCGGTTTGGGCGGTTTGATTAATTATCTTGATTATGGAGAAAGATACGGCTTGGATACGCTGATGGATTATTTTCTGCAGGATTTTGACATGGCAAAAGAAGTAAAATGGATAAAGGGGCGCGGAGAAAATTTGCCGTTCCATGATGATTTTTTTGATGTGATAATCTCCACGAATTTCATAGATCATATTCAGGATCCGCCGAAAGTTTTAGCAGAAATGCGCCGAGTCGTAAAAAAACAAGGTTTTCTGTTTTTGACGGTTGATACTTTTCCTTGGTGGGTCAAGTCGGTTAAGATGTTTTTGGAAAGCATAGGCAAGGGCAACTGGGGGCATCCCTACACCTTTACCCGCAATGAAGTAAAAAAGATTATTGGCGGATCGGGTTTCAAGATAATAAAGATATTCAATGAAAGCGATAATTTGAAAGGCGTTATCGGCGACAATAAGGAAAAAGACGCAATTCCTTTTAAGTCCAAGAGTAAGATTGACAGAGCTCTTGAGATAAAAAAACAGCGTGGCTACGGTGGCTTATTCGGGGAATTTTTGGCAGTCATTCTTTTGCGTATTTTTCAGGAAGGCCGTTTTTATCATAAGCGACATACGGTATTTATCGCAGTTAAATAAAAAATGAAAATATTATTTATTTTTCCTCAAGTCGGGTCGGCAGGCCTTTGGAGCGTCGGCATTGCCTCAATGTCGGCAGTTTTGAAAAAGGCCGGGCACGAAGTTGATTTGTTTGAAATAGACGACTTAAAACAGCAAGCCGATCTTTTAAGGCGAATAAAAGAAAATCAGCCGGATGCCATAGGCATTTCCACTAATTCTCATCAATTTCTTTACGCCAGAAAAATTGCCAGAACAATAAAAGAAGTATGCCAAATTCCTATTTTTGTCGGCGGGGTGCACATCATTTTATTTCCGAATTCATTGGAAAAAGAAGAGGCGTTTGATGGAGTCTGCCTTGGAGAAGGGGAGGAGGCCTTTTTGGAGTTAATCAATAAGATGCAGAAAGGAGAGGATTATTTTAATACCAAAAATTTTTGGTTCCGTAACGATAACAAAATTATCAAGAATGAGCCTATGGGATTAGTGGGGAATTTGGATGAATTACCCTTTCCCGACAGGCATATTTTCCGTTATTTTATAAAATACAGGCAAAAGGAGATAATGCCCAGATTTATTTTTTCCCGGGGTTGCCCGTTTAATTGCACTTATTGTTGCAACCACGCCTTAAAGCAAAAGTATGCCGGCTTAGGAAAATATTTAAGATTTCGCAGCGTGGATAAGGCAATTGAAGAAATCAGGGATCTTAAGCAAAATTACAATTTTCGCCACATCAAGCTGGATGACGACACCTTTTCTTTAAATAAAAATTGGCTGCTTGAATTTTGCGATAAACTTCCCAAGAATTTTGACATGACCTTTGAGTGTAATATCAGGCCAGGCAGTGTGGACGATGAGTCATTAGCCGCTCTCAAGGCCGGGGGCTGCAGCATGATTAAGGTTGGCATTGAGTCGGGCAATGAATTGTTGAGGAAAGAGGCCCTGGGCAGGAGCATCAGCAATCAGGATATTATTGAACTTTTTAAAAAAGCGAAGAAGCTTGGATTGAAGACTTATTCTTTCAACATAATCGGCATTCCCGGGGAAACAAAAAAAAGCGTTAAGGAGGCTGTTGATTTGAATGTTCAACTTCGTCCGGATTTTATGCAGGTGAGCGTATTTTATCCTTACCCCGGGACAACCCTAGGGGAAAGATGCCAAAAAGAGGGCTTGATAAGAAATGATTCGGCCGATACTTATTTTAAGAAGTCAATTTTAGAGCTTCCCACGATTTCCAAGAAGGAGATAGAGTCGGCCGTCAAAAATTTTAAATTCAATATTTATAAGCATTACGATGTTAAGAAGGCTGTTTTAGAAAAAAAAGAACAGTTAAAGGATTTTGTCGTTTCAAAGCCGCGACTGCGATTTTTCGCCAGGTTTATTTATAAATTAGTAGGGTCGCTCCTAAAGATATGAAGATGAAAGTTTTAATTTTAGCCGGTAATTTTCCGCCTTTAAGCTTGGGAGGGGCCGGTTTTTCTGTTTTCGGTTTGGCCCGCGGATTGCAAAAGGCGGATTGTGAAGTTTCTGTGGTCACCACCTGCCAAGATAAATCCGGCGAGAAAAATTTTAAGTATCAGGGCCTGCAAATTTTTAGAATTTTTGCCAATTATCATGAAAGATGGCGGGCGTATTTAAGCTTATATAATCCTCAAACGGTTGGAAAAGTTAAGAAGCTTATTGGAAAAATAAACCCGGATGTTATTCATGCTCATAATATTAATTGGTATCTTTCTTACCATTGCTTGAAAATAGCCAAAGAATTCAAAAAACCGATTTTTTTCACGGCAAGAGATACCACGGAGTTCACTTATGGCAAATTAGCGACCCAACGCTATTTGGATAATTTTAATACCAAGATTTCCTGGTCGGATAATTTAAAACAGGCTCAAAAAAGATATAATCCCATCAGGAATTTTTTGATCAGAAGATATTTGAAAAATACCGATAAAATTTTCAGCGTAAGCCACGCCCTGAAAAATGCTTTGAATCAAAACGGCATACAAAATGTGGAAACCATCCATACCGGTATAGATGTTGCCGATTGGAAGATAGGTCAAGACGCCGTCAGGAAATTTAAGAAAAAACACGGGCTTTCGGGCCAAAAAATAGTTTTTTTCGGCGGCAGAATTTCCGGCTTAAAAGGATGGGGTCAGATTAATCAGGCAATGTCCATAGTTAAAAAAGAAGTGCCTAAAGCTGTTTTATTGGTTGCAGGGAAGGAGGGGATAGGCTGGCTGGAGGGCGATGAATTGAAAGCCGCCTATTGGTCGGCTGATATTGTCGTCGTGCCGTCAATTTACTTGGATCCATTCCCCAGGAGCAATCTGGAAGCCATGGCCTGCAAGCGGCCAGTTATCGCCACTTGTTATGGCGGGAGTCCCGAGATAGTGCAAGACGGCCGGACGGGTTATGTGGTTAATCCGCTTAATGCCGAATTAATGGCAAAAAAGATTATTGATCTGCTGAAGAATCCCCGAAAGGCAAAAAAATTAGGCCAAGCCGGCTACGAGCGAGTTAAAAAAGAT
>JAUSHA010000024.1 GCA_030648815.1 bacterium
GCCTTAGAAAAAGCCGAAGCCTATAAAAAATTACAGGATGAATTTAAATTTTTTCAGAAAGATATCGCGAAATTAGTCGGCAAAAGCCGCGAGGCTGTAGCCAACACGTTGCGTCTTCTGGATTTGCCCCAAGAAATAAAAGCAGGATTAAGAGAAGCAAAAATCTCCGAAGGCCACGCCAGAGCCATATTGGCAGTGCAGGATCCCCAGAAGCAAATAAATATTTTCGCTACGGTGGTGAGAGATGGCCTAAATGTCAGAGATGTGGAAAGTTTAGTTCAAAAAATTAATATCTGGCAGCCGGTAAGGCGCCATTTATCCGCCGCCTCTAAAGAGGTTAAAGATTTAGAAGGAAAGATTCGGGAAATTATCGGCATCAAAAGCCTCAAGCTTCGCATTGAATCCGGCCTGCCCAAGTTGACCATATTTTTTGACTCAAAAAAAGAATTAGATGCGCTTCTGAAAAAGATCAATCCTTCTTAATGTCGGTTACTCCCTTAATTTGGCGGAGGCGATGAAAGAGCCGGTCTAAATTTTCCGGATCGGAAATTTCTACAGCCAGGGAAATTTTGGCTATTTTTTCGCCAGTTTTAGTTTGCAGATTAAGAATATTGATTCCCAGCCCGCTGATGGCTATAGAGATATCGCTTAATAGTCCCAGGCGATCTTCGGCTGCTATTTCCAAGGATAGCGCGCGTAATTTTTCTTTGCTGCCCCACGAGGCCTCAATGATTTTTTGAGGCCATTTTTTTTCTGATTTGATAAAATTATTGCAGTCAGCCTTATGAACAGTAGCTCCCCGCGATTGGGTAATATACGCCCCGATATTCTCGCCGGCTTTAGGCTGGCAACACCTGGCTAAGGATGCCTGTATGCCTGATTGCCCTGCCAGAAAAATGGCAAAACCCTCTTTGCTGGTCTTTATTTTTATCGCCGGCGAAAGCGGCTTATGAGAAACTTCTTCGGGGGTTAATTTTTTGACGACTGCCTGCGGAAAAATTTCGTCTGTATCAATTTCTAAAAAACGCTTGATTCTTGATCGGGCAAAACTGGTCTTGGCAAACTCCAGCCATTTTTTTGACGGTTTCCTCTTTTTATCAATTAAAATCTCAACCACATCCCAGTTTTGGAGCGGTTTTGACAAGGCCTCCATTTTTCCGTTGATTTTTGCGCTTGAACAATGCTGGCCGATATCAGTATGTACGCTGTAGGCAAAATCTACGGGAGTAGCGCCGTCCGGCAGGTCAATAACGTCGCCTTTCGGGGTAAAAACGAAAATTCTGTCTTTGAAAAAATCAATTCTCAAACTTTCTAGAAATTCTCCGGGCCTGGAAACTTCTTTTTGCCAGTCTCTCAACTGCTGGACCCAGGCGAATTTTTTTCTCTGACTTTTTAAGCTGACCCCTTCCTTGTATGCCCAATGAGAGGTGATGCCGTATTCCGCCTCGTCGTGCATTTCTTTTGTCTTGACCTGAAATTCGGTAATTTTGCCGTCAAGGCAAAAACAAGTGGTGTGAAGGGCCTGGTAATTATTTGTTTTCGGCAGAGCGATGTAATCTTTAATGCGTCCAGGCAGGGGCCGCCAAGTTTTATGTATCGCTCCCAAAACCTTATAGCAGGTTTTCACGTCATCAACGATTACTCTTAGGGCGATTAAATCATATATTTTATCCAAGTTCATTTCATTTCTTAAGAGTTTTTGATAAAGAGACCAATAATGCTTGGCTCGGTAGTGAATGTCAATCGGGACGATCTCTTCTTTCTCCAGTATTTTTTTAAAAATAGGCTTAACTTTTTCAAGATATTTTTGCTGTTCTTTATATTTCTCTTTGACGTTTTTCGCCAGCCATTCAAATTCTTTCGGATAAAGATAGGGGAAAGACAGGTCTTCTAATCTTCCCTTCATTTCTCCCATGCCCAATCTGTTCGCCAAAGGGGCGAATATCTCCATGGTTTCTAAGGCTATTCTTCTTTGTTTCTCCGGAGGCAAAGATCCCAGTGTTTCCATATTATGTTGCCTGTCGGCCAGCTTTATCAGAATAACCCTTAAATCTTCAGCCATGGCAAAAAACATTTTTCTAAGATTTTCAGCTTTAAGATCGATCGGCTCCTCCAGACGATCTTTGGCCGGCTTGAATTCCAGGCCGTCTTTCGGGTATCTTAATTTGCCTAATTTACTTACTCCGCTTACCAGGAAAGCAACTTCTTTTCCGAATTCCTTCTCAATATCATCCAGAGTTTTTTTTGTATCATCCGGCACGTCATGCAAAAATCCGGCCGCTATGGCTTTAGGGTCAAGATGCATTTCCGTCAGAATTTGCGCCACCCTGATGGGGTGCTGAATGTATTCCTCTCCGGAAACTCTTTTTTGTCCCGAGTGGGCTTCTTTGGCAAACTCAAAAGCTTTTTCAGCCAGATTTGCATCAGAGCTTGATTTTATAATTTTTTGTATTAGTCCGCTAAAAATTGACATATTATTGTTTTACGTAATCGCATTCTTTGTTGGAGCACTTGATTTGTTTCCTTTTTGTTTCAACTATCAAGCTGCCGCACTTGGGGCATTTCTCGCCCGTGGGTTTATCCCATAAAGCAAAGTCGCATGCGGGATATTTATTGCATCCATAAAAGATTTTTCTCTTGGAAGTTCTTTTTTCGACCAGCTGGCCATCGGCGCATTTCGGGCATTTCACATTTAAAACGTTTTCCGGCAGAGATTCGGTATGCTTGCATTCCGGAAATTTTGAACAGGCGTAGAATTTTCCGTATCGGCCCATCCTAATTAATAGAGGAGCGTCACACTTGGGACATTTTTTATTGGTCGGTTCTTCGGTATATTCTTTTTTGGAAACATCTTTATATTT
>JAUSHA010000029.1 GCA_030648815.1 bacterium
ATCTTTAATATCTATTTCTTCGAGAGTGACGCCTAAAGCTTCGCACAGTTTAATCGCATTATTTTTGGTGCGATCAGATGTGCCAAATCCGGGCATAGTCAGGGCAATGATGTTTTTTCTGTCCCAGCCCAGCAGATCAAAAGTTTTTACCGCAGTAAGCAAAGCCAAGGCTGAGTCTAGACCGCCGGAAATGCCGATAAGAAGTTTGCCGGCTGATCCGGTTTCCAATCTCTTGGCCAAGGCCGCCGTCTGGTCTGAAAAAATTTCTTGACATACATTATCTCTCTGCGATGGATCCAAAGGTATAAAAGGATGCGCCGGCACCGCTCTTTTAAGCGGACTGCCAGTCGGTTCCGGCAAATCAAACTCCACCATCCTGAATTTTTTATTTCCCAACTCTTGAGTATTATCGCCAAAACTTGTTATCTGTCTGCGGTCAAAAAGCAGTCTTTCAAAATCAATATCTTGAAAAACGAGCTGGCTTGATCTTGAAAACCTTTCCGATTCGGCCAAGATTGCGCCGTTTTCGGCAATAATGCCGTGGCCGTCAAAAATTACATCAGTGGTTGATTCTCCGACGCCGCACGAACAGTAGGCATATGCTGATATGCACTTAGCTGATTGGCTCGAAACTAAGCTCCTCCGGTAATCCGCCTTGCCGATAATTGAATTGCTGGCCGAAAGATTCAAATGCAATGTCGCGCCGGCCAAGGACTGATAAGCGCTTGGCGGAATAGGCACCCAAAGATCTTCGCAAATTTCCACGCCAACAACCATTTGCGGAAAATTAGCCGCCTTGAAAAGAATATCCGTTCCAATCGGCACTGTCTTCCCAAAAAGTTTAATCCTTCTGGATCTAAGATTTTTTGCCGGAGAAAACCATCTTCTTTCATAAAATTCTTTGTAAGTCGGTATGTAGCTCTTGGGCACAATCCCAAGAATCTTGCCTTGATGCATCATCACGCCGCAGTTGAACAACTGATTGTCGCAAATAATGGGCGCTCCGACAGCTATCAGTATTTCACAGTCTTTCGTTTCATTAAGAATTCTGCCCAACGCCTTTTGCGACGCTTCCAGTAAAACTTCCTGCTGAAAAAGATCAGCTGCCGTATAGCTTGTCAGGCACAATTCCGGAAGCAACAAAACATCAACGTTGTTATTTTTAGCTTCCTCTATCAGCAAACAAATCTCTGTCGCGTTAAACTTAGGATCAGCCACCTTAACTTTCGGTATGGCTAAAGCCACTCTGGCGAAACTAAAATCTCGAGGCTTGTAACTTTTCATGTTTCTCCTTTTTCTATTATCAAAGTACGGTCGAAAAATTATAACAAAAAGCCCCGTTGTTGTCAACAGGGCTTTTACATTTTTAAATCTTGGTTTGCTGGGTCTTCAGCAGGGTCGCTACCTCATTGGCCCGAGCTGCACCGCGAGTTGCGGCCAGACGAGCCAGATACTTATCAATATCGCCGAATTCCTTGGCGATGATGCCATGCACTACATTGGTAAGCCGAAGGAAGTTGCTCCCCAATTCAATGAAATGATCATTCTCTTCCACCATTAATCTCTGCAGTCTTTTCATTGATACGTGTTCGCTGCAACCGATTACATAGAAAGCTTTGATTTTCTTTTTCAGGGCATCCAGCTCTATCTTCCAATCAACGCCATTCGGACACCCATTATCCCTCCCGGCATATCCTATTCCATGAGGAACGGAGTCAATCACGGCAAGCACAATTGTATTTGTATCTTGCAAATCCCATGTATTTATCTCCTTGATAGCGCACTCATATGCCTCGGGCTCGTCATCGCCGCCGGCATTCTCAATGCTATTCAGGTTATTTTTCAGGACTGCGGGATCGCCGGAAAAAGCTGTCGGCTGAAACCATAAACGCCCGTCGCAATGATCGCTCACGCCCGTAAAGGAAAATTCTATCTTACCGGCTAATTCCGGAATAAGATCGACAATCTCTGCGCAGAGATATTCCGCCTTCTTTCTTAAATTATCTATGTACTCCCTGGTACTTCCGCTTACATCCATTATCAGTAAGATATTCACTTTTCCCGTGGGTCGGGTAATCTTCACGACAACCGGACTCGCTTGAGCCGCTCTTCTTGTCGGTGGCGGGGTCGATCTTGCCGGTGGCGTGGACGGTGGCGCAGGCGTTGGTCGGAAAAATGACGATCCTCCGCCACTTGGTACCCTCTTGTAGCTTTCGTCGCTGTAGCTCATTGGTCCCTCCTTTTTATTTTTTGCACCCTATGTTTGGTGCGGTTGCCAATCTTGATTTACATAATTGGTCCGGATCTTGAAAAAAATATCCTGCATCTCGCCGGCTGATTTATAACGTTCCAGCGGATTTAATTTCATCGCTTTCATTATAGCCGCCGATAACTGCGAATGAATCGCAGAATCAATTTCATGCGGCGCTTTTAGATCTTTATCCGATTTCAATTTAATCGCTTCCAGCGGTAAAACATTAGTCAAGGCATAGTAAGCAGTGGCTCCCAAGCTATAAAAGTCGCTGGCTGGCGTACAACATTCTCCGCGATACTGCTCGGGCGAAGCGAAGTACTTAGTGTAAGAAATCTTACCTCCGCCTTCGTTTTCGGCCACAGTAACTTTATTTTTAGCTATTCCGAAGTCAACCAATACGGCTCGGTGCTCTCCCAAATTAAGAATGATATTTCCCGGCTTAATATCACGATGGACGATGTCCATACGATGCAAATAAGCTAAGCCGGCCAATATCCGATCTAAAATCCAACAAATAGCATCTTCGCTGAACGGCTTTTTCAAATCAATAAAATCCTGCATTGACTTGCCTCTAATGTAATCCATCACCAGAAAATAATGCCCCTGATATATAAAGAAATCCTTAACTGCCGGGAAAGAAGAATGTCTGATATGCCGATAAAGTATTTTTGCTTCTTCCAGGAATTGCTTTTCCGCTTCCGGACCTTTTAGGATCAATTCTTTAATAACAACCTCTTCCTGCAAAAGGATATGCTTGCCTAAATATATCCTACCCATACCTCCTTCTTTAAATGGCTTATCAAACTCATATTGATATATTCTCAAAGTGCATCACCTCCCTTCAAATAATCGTTCGGCTAAAAAGACAGGCAGTCCAGCTTTCATTATTTTCTTAGCTGTCTTCTTAATATAGTAATCTATCCTAACCAGAGAAAATGTCAAACTGTCAGTATCCAGCAAGCCATAGCAAGCCGATGGATTCTTGTCTCTTGGTTGACCGACACTGCCGACATTTATGATATATCTCACGCTGTCTTTTAATTCTACGCCGTCTTTAAACACGTCGCCATCGCTCGTAAAAATCGCAGGGTAATGCGAATGACCGACAAAACAAATCTTTTCCTGAAAACCGTTAAACTGACTTAAGGCTTCGATGGCGTTAAAAATATAATGGAATCTCCCTGGCTTAATGGGCGAGCCGTGAACCAACAGAATATCCGGCAATCTTACCGTAAAAGGCAGGCAAGCCAGATACTGCAGATTTTCCGATTTCAATAGAGCCTTCGTCCATAAAGCCGCTAGTTTGGCGGCCGGATTGAAATGCTCCAGCCATGAATCATCAACCATCACATAATCGTGATTTCCGACGACAGTCTTAACGCCCATCTTTTTTATTCTTTCAACGCACTCATTCGGATTAGGGCCATAACCGACAATATCTCCCAGGCACAGAATTTCATCAACTCCATTTTTTTTAATGGATTTCAGAACACTCTTTAACGCTTCTAAATTTCCATGGATATCAGATATTACGGCGTAGCGCATCTTTTCCCTCCTAAAAGAATTTAAAGGGACGCAATGGATTTTCCAAATGCGTCCCTTTCTTCTTAGACTACTTCAAAAATCACGTATCCCTCGCTGCCGCCAAAACGGAAACGAGAACCAACCAGAATCTCTTCTTCTTGATCTTTTAGAAGTTCCTTCCAATCAGTATTCTGCGGCTTAATCATTGTCTTAGCTCCGCCGATGGCTCTAAGATACAGACGGCCCATTCTCCGGATGATAATCGCTTGCTTCCGGGAAACAGTATAGCCGACATCCTGGCCAATTTTCACTTTCTCGGCAAACTTGGTCAGATCCACATCGGGTATTATGCCCTGGTCAAGATCTGTCCGGCCGATCGTAAATCCGAAATCATCTTTAGGAAGCTCGAATTCCCGGTCAATAACATTACCTCCGACCACTAAACCGCAAGCCCTGCCAATAATACCGACTGCGCTCGCTGGAGTATGAGCTGCAGAAGAAGAAGCAATAATTGGAACACTTGCTCCCACTGTTACTTCTAACGGTTCACTGCAGACTTCGCACAAAATAGCTCCCGGCTTGTTATCTAAGCCGCAGTTATTGCACTTTATTTCTCCGGCCATTTTACTTAGCTCCTTTCTTGCCAATTATGCCCTTGTTGGCTTCAGTCACCGTGACCGTCCTTAGGGTTCTTTTGGCATCCTCATCACTCTTGGCTAAGGTCTCCACTTTTTTGGCCATACCAGTATTCCCGGACGTCGTAAAAAGAGTTTGGGCCCTATTGTATTGCCCGGATAGGGTCGCTTTTGTCCCCTCGGTATTCAAAACCGTATTCCTTACTGTCTTATCAACCGGCGAGATCAGCTTTTCATCGGCTGTAAAGTTGACAACCACATTCATGGATTTGACTCCTGCGCCAGCAACGCCCTGCCAGCTTAACGCAATAGTGGCTATTTTAAAATCGCCAACTGCTTTCCCGGCGTGAACTTTAGTCTTGATAAGATATGCCTGTCCGCGGACATCAAGCCCGGGGAATTCGTCCTTAACAATCTTACCGGAAACCGGTAAAGCTAACTGCTGGGGAACATATTTAAACGCTTCCAAAATTTCAACGACCGGCTCTGCCGTAATACCAATTCTCACATCAAGATCTTGAACGCTTTTTAGATTTTCCATTTCATCTTCCAGGCGAAGCCTCATGGCACCAACTTGCTTAACGTGCTCAAAATATGAGCCGTGGCCGGCAACTTCTGCCATATTTTTAAGAAATTTCTCGTTGTAATCAATGCCCGTGCCGAAAACGGCAAATGGAATTCCGAGCCTATTAGCTTGGCGCGCTAACTCAAGGCAAGCTCTTTCTTCAGCAGCAGCTGACGGAGCATTAACGTTGCCGTCAGTGAAAATGATAATTTTGGGCAAAGATCCGTCCATTGGTTTTACATCTTCCAGAGTGTATCTTAGGGGGTTCGAGAGATTAGTACTGCCGCCGGTGCGTACACCATCAATCAGTTTTTTTATTGCGTTAATATCTCCCACAATCGTCGGATCAAGTATTACCTTCATGGTGTCGTCAAAAACTACGATGCAAAGACGGTCCTTGCCCTGGCGCAAAAGACTCAAAGACTCATTTACCGCGGCCTTCAGCGCCTGGATCCTTGTCAGCCCTCCGTCGGCCGGCTCATCCATGGAACCGGAACGGTCCAAAATCTTCCTAAGATCGAGCGCAAGATCAGCCGATTGCTTTTGGCTGTCTCGCAGCAAGCGAAGTAAAAAAATTACTTCGGCCTCATCCGTGATGGGTAAATACCGCTGACCCAATGTTAGTTCAACCTGCATTTGGCACCTCCTTCTTTAATTGTCAAAAATCTCCTTTGACTAAAAGACATTAACACACCGTCGAAGCATGTCAAGAACCGGGCAAAAATCGGATTCTTCTTTCAGGGCAATTTTATCTTCATCTAACACAATAACGCATTCTGAAAAAAAATTATTCCGGTATTCCGGCGACAAATAAATCTTCCTGAAAAACTTTCTAACTTTTTGCTTAGCCTTAGTTTCGTTATCATACTTTTCCAGAATATCTTCCATAATCTTGACGCCTTCTTCAAACGCCCGCAATTCTATATATGGGCACTGCCTTTTGGCTGAAAGCCGCATAAACGGGCAATCAAGCCATTTTGTCAAATCTTCGTTCTCAAAAAAAATAATGTGGCCGAGCTCATGGGCAAACTCAAATTCCTGACGAAATAAATCTGCTCTATCTTCCCCGGTCACCAAAAGCGTTTCCAAAGGAACCGAAATAATTTTCCAAAGGCGAGGTATTCTCAATCTGCCTATTTCGTCAATCGTTAAGGGATTGATTACTCCCCACCAGCGAATGTTCGAAGAGGAATTGTGGGGAACGAAAAAAACATTCATTTTCACGGCAAGCTCAATTAAGTCGGCAAAAATAAAATCCTTGTCTCTTAATCTGTCACGAGCAAATCTGTTAAACTGGCGATCATTCATTTGTCAAAGAACTCCTTTCATAGGATAGAAAACATTAGCATTTCCTCATAAAAAAATCAATGTCTCAAAAACAATAATATAAAATCCTTACTATTCACAATATAATTTTAATGTGATAGCCTAATTTAGGTCAACGAGTTCGTTTAAAATTTAACTCGCCGAGGAGGAAAAAGAGAATGACTTAAAAAAAACGAGATGCCGCATTGGTTCTAAAAAAACAAAGGAGGTAATGCTTATGGCAGATCCAATCCGCGAAAGAGATCTGGTTTTGGGTCCCAATGAATTTGCGATGATCCTTGATGAAACCAAAGGTCATGTGACAGTTTACGTCGGGCCGCACAAGACAAGTCTCTCCAACACCGATCGACCTGTGGTGGCCGACGAAAGAGGGAAATTCAAAAGCTGTACCCTTGATGAAGCGATTAAGGTCTTCCCGACGGCTGACGAGGGGTCATATATAGTCCTAAAGAATCCGGCCAAAGACGAAGCCCGCCCGAAGGCTGGCTCCAATACTAATCCTGAACTAAAAATTGGCCGTAAAATTAACACTCCCGGTCCGGTTTCATTTCCCTTGTGGCCAGGTCAGTACGCAACCGTTATTGAAGGCCATCGCCTGCGATCTAACCAATATTTGGTAGTTCGTGTTTATAACAACGAAGAAGCAAAAAAACCAGGGAAAATCGGCGTCATGGAACCCAGCGTAACCGGTGAGGGACCTAAAGATAAAAAAGAAATTAATCCCCCTAATGTTGATCTGTCGCAAGATCTTACGATGGGCCAATTGCTGGTTATCACGGGAACAGATGTTTCCTTCTATATCCCCCCGACTGGCATAGAAGTTATACCGGACGGCAATAAATACGTGCGCGATGCGGTCACGCTTGAACGCTTGGAGTACTGCATACTTCTGGAAGAAAACGGGAATAAACGATTTGTCCAAGGTCCGGCGGTAGTTTTTCCGGAACCAACGGAAACATTTGTTCAAAATAATAGCGTATTCAAATTCAAAGCCATTGAGTTGAACGAAAACATGGGATTGTATATCAAGGTTATCGCCGACTATAAGGATGAGACCGGAAAAGAACATAAGACCGGAGAAGAGCTTTTTATTACCGGCAAAGAGCAAAAAATATATTTTCCGCGCCAAGAGCACGCCATTATCAAATATGCCGAGGACGAAGGAAAGGGAAATGGCGTTCAATTCGCTATTGCCATACCTGCCGGCGAAGCGCGCTATGTATTAGATAAGATGACGGGAAAGATTGATTTAAAAAAGGGCCCCTTGATGTTTTTGGCCGACCCCCGCAATGAGGTCATAGTCAGAAGGGTGCTCGATCCTAACACAGTTAAACTTTTGTTCCCCGGCAATACAGCGGCCCTAGATTACAACACTACCCTTGCTTCTTTGATAAAAGACGGAGCTCAGAATTATATTTCGGAGCAAGAAGCGAGCGGAAAACGTGCGAAATCAATCGGACCGGTTTCAAGAGAAGCAAGCCTGGTTTCTGAAAATTTTGAACGACGCTCTACGTTTACGCCTCCCCGCACGATAACTCTTGATACAAAATACGAAGGGGCTGTTGCTCTTAATGTTTGGACCGGCTATGCCGTTCAGATAGTCGGCAAAACCGGCAAGCGAAGGGTCGTAAAGGGTCCGCAGACTGTTTTACTGGAATACGACGAATCTCTGGAAGTCCTGACAATGTCAACCGGAACGCCAAAGAACGACGACAAGGTTATAAAAACTGTCTATCTTTTGTCGCAAAACAATAAAGTTTCCGACGAGGTCACTGCCGAAACGAAAGACCTCGTCACCGTAAACGTCAGGGTTTCATACCGGGTCAATTTTGAAGGTGAGCCGGAAAATTGGTTTAACGTAGACAACTACGTCAAACTTCTTACCGAGCATTTGCGATCAATGATTCGCAATGCGATCAAGCAGAACGGTATTGAGGATTTCAATGACAAAGGAGTCGGCATTATCCGCGATACAGTGCTCGGCCTGCAGAACGAAGAAGGCAAACGCCCCGGCCGTGCTTTCGCAGAAAACGGCATGAAAGTTTATGATGTCGAAGTGCTGGATGTAAAAATCGGCGACCAAGAAATCGGCGAACTCTTAAGAGATGCTCAGCGCGAATCAGTTGAACAGAGCCTGACTCTGCGAAGGGAAGAGCAAAAACTTAAAAAAGATAAGAGATTAGAAACAATCGCCCAAGAGACAGCAGAGGCAATGTCTGAAACTGTTATTAAAAAACTGGACATCAAGAAAAAAGAAGACGATAAAATTCTGGAGGTTAACCTTAAGGCTTTAGGCAATCAGCAAAAAAAGACCAAGGCACAGCACAATAATGATTTAGCCATAGAAAACGGGGCCAATAAGGTATCCGGAATAAAATTGTCCAGGGAAAAGAAGGAAGCCGATCAGAAACAGGAAATAAGTAAGGCAACGCAGGATCTGCAGGTAGAACTCATGCAAGCTAGAACAAAAGCTATTACCGATGAGTTAAATGCCGCCGGTCCTCAACTGTTGGCTATCGCCACCACGCTTGCCGACAAAGAACTTGCCGGAAAACTTGCTCAAGTTTTATCGCCTTTGGCTATTTACGGCAATAAAACTCTTCCGGACGTTGTGCAACAGCTTACGCAAGGCACCGTCCTGGAAAGTATAGTTAAAAAAATAATTGACGCAGGATCAACTGCCAAAACAGCCACCGCAAAATAATAATTTAAAAAAGAGCGTTCAGAAGAACGCTCTTTTTATGCAAACCAATTAAGCATTTTTTCCGTAGCCCTGATTGAGGCCATGACTTGGTCCGGATCAACGCCTATTGTCGTAAGATATTTCCCATTTTTGCGCCACGATATTTTAGCTTCCACTAAAGCATCGGACCTGCCTCCCGGCGGAATGCTAACTTCGTAATCTTCAAGTTCGGGCAATTTTAAGCCGAGCTGATCGGTGAAAATCTTTTTAAGGGCATTCATAAAGGCATCGTAAGCGCCGCTGCCGGTTGCAGATGCCGAATACTTTTTTTCGCCAATTTTAATGCTCACTGCCGCCAGAGGGGTTAAGTTTAAGCCGCTGGAAACTTTAACATTTGTTATTTTAATCGCTTTTTTGAATAAATTATTTCCCAGTAATTCGGAAATTAAAAACGGCAAATCGGTGGTGGCAACAAAATGTTTCCTGTCGCCCAGCTCAATGATTTCGTCTAATACCTTTTTTTTCTCATTCTTTGTGAGTTCAATATTCATTTTTTTAAGATTCTGCTCCAGGCTTGCCCGGCCGCTTAACTTGCCCAAAGCATATTCTTTTTCTCTGCCGAATCTTTCAGAGCTTAATTTGGAAGTATATAAATTCCCTTTTTCATCGCCATCAGCGTGTATGCCCGCCGTTTGAGTGAAAACATTATCGCCGACTATCGGCTTGTTGACGGAAACTCTAATACCGGAAAATCTTTCAACTAATTTGCTGGCTTCCGCTAAAAATTTTTCGTTAATCTTAAACCTGAAATCAGTCCTGTCGTTAACCAGCACGGCTATTTCCGCCAAATGAGTGTTGCCGGCCCGTTCGCCGAGGCCGTTTATGGTGGCATGCACCCCCTTTGCGCCCGCCTCAATGGCTCTCAAAGAATTAGCCGTGGCCAAACCGTAATCATTATGGCAGTGAAAATCAAAATGAGCGTTAGGAAACTTCCCGGCCATTAACTTAACGTATTTATGGGTTTCATCCGGCAATAAAACGCCCAAGGTATCGGCCAGCATGATTCTTTGGGCGCCGAATCTGATTAAATTTTTCGTTAATTCAAAAACATAACTTGGAGAATCTTTGATGCCATTGCTCCAGTCTTCCAGATAAACATTAATTTTTATCTTTTTATTTTTAGCCAGTAAAAAGACGGCCTTGATATCGCTGATATGCTCACTGGCCGTTCTGCCAATTTGCTTTTGCAAATGTTTAAGAGAGCCCTTAACTAATAAATTTAAAACTGCGCCGCCAGCCTGGTTCACCCAATCTATGGATTTCTCATTGTCAACAAACCCGAGTATTTCAATTTTCTCCAAACAGGCATTCTTTCGAGCCCATCGGCAAATTTTTTTAGCCGCAGCTAATTCTCCCCTTGAAACTCTGGCAGAACATATCTCTAATCTGTCAATATTCAACTCTTTCAATAATATTACAGCTATGGCAAATTTCTCTCTTGGCGTAAAAGAAACTCCCTTCATCTGTTCTCCATCTCTAAGCGTAGTATCTAAAAGCTCAAGGTATTTCATTTTCATTATACGGCGTTTTGGCCGGCCAAATATCCCGAGCTCCAGCAAACTTGCAGGTTATAGCCGCCGGTCGGGCCGTGCAAATTTATAATTTCTCCGGCAAAGAATAAATTTTCAATAAGTTTTGACTGCATCGTCTTTGAATCTATTTCCCGAAGTAAAACTCCGCCCGAAGTAACGATGGCTGATTCAAAACCCAAAAGAGAAGAAACCGTCATTTCAAGATTTTTAAAAATTTTCGCCAATCCCCTTCTTTCTTCTTTGGTGATCACATTAACTTTCTTAAGGGGATCAATCCCCGAAAGTTCCATAATAACGGGAATTAATTTCTGGGGAAGCAGATCGTTTAAAGAATTCTTAAAAAATTTATTGTTGTATTTTATAAAATCGGACTGGATTCTTTTATCTAAATCTTGCTCGCTCAAAGCCGGCTTCAAGTCAAGGATCAGTTTAACTTCTTCTTTTTCCTGAAGTTCGCCGATATGACCCGACAAATCCAAAACTATGGGACCGGATAACCCGAAATGCGTGAAAAGAAGCTCTCCGAAACGGCTATCTCTTTTCTTGCCATTTTGGAGAACGGTTAATTCAACATTCTTTAAAGATAGGCCCTGGAGTTTTTTGGGCCAATCCTCTTTAATTTTTATAGGGACTAAAGCCGGCCTTAACTTCGCCACGGTGTGTCCGAGTTTTTCAGCCCAGAGATATCCCGAGCCGGTTGATCCTGTGCCGGGAAAGGCCTTGCCGCCCGTAGCTATAATATAATTTTTGGCTGAAATATCTTTGCCCTGCCTGCCGGCAGGCATGGCATTTTTTAAAACAATTTTGGAAATTCTATTTTGATTCGCGATAATTTCCTTAACTTCCGAATTAGTCATTATCTCAACTTTATTTTCAGCCAAATAGCCGGTCAGAATATCTAAAACGTCTTTGGCGCTGTCGGTTTCGGGAAAAATCCTTTTGCCTCTTTCCACCTTCATCCTTAGCCCTCTTTTCTCAAAAAAATCAACGATTTCCTTGGGCCCGAAAATTGACAGGGCATGCAAAAGAAAATCCCCTTCTCTGCCATATTTTTTCAGAAGCTCTCTATAATCAAATTCGGCCCTGGTGATATTGCCCCTGCCTTTGCCGGTGATCAAAAGCTTTCTGCCGAGAAACTTATTCTTCTCCAAAAGCAAAACTTTAGCTCCCAGCTCTCCTGCACGGCCCGCCGCCATCATCCCCGCCGGCCCCCCGCCAATCACCGCCACATCAAAAATTTTGCTATTTTCTTTTTCCATTATTTAATTAACTTTATAATTTCCAACAATCTCGGAAAAACCGTATAACCGGAATCTGTATTAAGATGTCCTCCGTTTACAATTATCTCCGGTTTTACATTAAGGCTATCTGCTAATGATTTAAGCACTTCTTGCGGCACATATGGATCATTATCTCCATAAATCACAAATACTTGCTTGAGACTTTTATTCACTTTTTTAAAATCAATAATTTTTTCTTTTAAAAAATAATCATTTAATTCTGCGCCGTAATCAGACGCAAAACCGGAAACGGAAATAAGGGCTTTCACGGGCAACTGCTCTGTTAAATCTAAAGCTGTGGCAACCCCGAGAGAATGAGCCACAATGATAAGATCGGATGAGTCTACGCTTTTAATGATTTCTTGGACTGCTCTTAACCAATCTTTTCTATTCGGACGATCTGGTTTTGGTAAATCCGGCATAATTACCTTATAGCCGTCTTTTATAAGATTACCATAAAGCCATTTCTGCCAGTGTATTCCAGCGTAGCCCCCTATGCCATGTAATATAAGTATCGTCATATTTTAAATAAGTTGGGCGGACGTCGGGTCTCCGCCCAACTTTTATTCTAGAAATAACTCATAATATTCTTTAAATTTTCCTTTATATTTTATATAATCTTCAATAAATTTCTCGCACGCTCTTTCACCACCCGTGGTTTCTAACATAAATTCTCTATCTGTTACTGATGGAAAATTCGGCTTTCCTAAATAATCAGAAAAACTTGACCATTTATACTCTTTCGCAAATTTTATAGCTTTCTTTATGTCGCGGATGCCCCTTTCTTTCCATTTCGGCTCTATCAAGGAAACTGAATTAGCATGAATATACGCAAAAACAATTTTTAACTGTTCGTCAGTCTTGATGAGGACTGACAAAAATCTGTTCTGAAAAACGTAACCCTTGCGGCCATGTTTTAAATTAAAATATCTAGCATACCCGCCGCCGAATTTCTTCATAAATTTCACAATTCCACCATCTTTAATCTGTCTTATTAATAAATGAATATGATTCGGCATCAAACAAAAGGCTATAATTTCCACAAGTTTATCTCGTAAATCAGTTTGGGCGGACGTCGGGTCTCCGCCCAAACTCTCTGTTTTTTTGAGATATGCCTTCATTCTGGAGCGATCCCTTCGACGCTTTAAAATCTCTACCGGATTTATTGTATTAAATTCGTAAATAGAAAAAATCCCCCGATAATAGTCATTGGTATCTTTGAAAAGTTTATTATCATCAATGCCCCTTAAAATAACGTGATAAATTCCGTCGTTAATAAATTGTTCTTTTCTGTATGGCATATTGTGAGTTTGGGCGGAGACCCGACGTCCGCCCAACATTAAGCATTGTGTTTAATTTCAATGACATCGCCGTCGCGGACGACGTATTCTTTGCCTTCGGTGCGGATCAGACCTTTTTCCCGGGCTTGAGCAAAACCGCCGGCATTTAAAAGATCCTGCCAATTGATGACGTCGGCTCTTATGAAATTTGCCTCAAAATCGCTGTGAATCGCCCCGCCGGCTTTAGGAGCTTTATCGCCTTTTTTGATGGTCCAAGCCCGAGTTTCATCAGAGCCGGTAGTAAAAAAAGTCAGCAAACCCAAGATATCATAGGCCTTTTTAATAAGCGCATCCAGTTCGGGCTCTTGAGTGATCCCGAAGGCGATCCTTTCTTCTTTGGTCAAACCGGCGGCTTCAAATTCCGTCGCCACGTCCACTATCAAATACGGCCAATTATTTTTGGAAAACTCGTCAATAACTTCTTTTTTCACTTCCTCGTCTTTCCCGTTCAATAAGTACAACCTCGGCTTCATTGAAAGCAATTGATATTGGTCAATAATCTTGACTTCGTCTTCAATAAAACTCTGCTCAAATAAAACTTTGCCTTGCTCCAACAAATTCTTAACTTTTTTAAGAGTTTCCAATTCTTTTATCGCCTCTTTCTTTCCGGCCCTGGCTTCTCCCTCAACGCCGTTGATTCTTTTATCAACTGTTTCCAAGTCCTTTAAAATCAATTCCGTTTCCAGAATTTCTTTATCTGTTAAGGGATTTATTTCGTCTCCCGTCTTGATTATGTCCGACTTCAAAAACGCCCTTAGCACATAGACTATGGCGTCGGTTTCCCGGATATTCGCCAAAAACTTATTACCCAAGCCCTCGCCCTTATTGGCTCCTTTCACTAAGCCGGCAATATCAAAAAATTCAATGGTGGTGTATATTTTTTTGACGGATTTTGTAAATTCCGCCAATTTATCCGCTCTTTCATCGGGAACGGCAACAACGCCCACATTCGGATCAATGGTGCAAAAAGGATAATTAGCAATATCAACTTGCTTTTTAGTTATTGTCTGAAAAAGCGTGGACTTCCCGACATTGGGAAGCCCCACTATTCCTATAGATAAAGGCATAATTTATCCTACCTTGTCCGTCCGTAGCCTGTAAAGTAAGCACTGAACGTTAAAGGTTAAACGGTAAGTTAAGATATGATCAAGAATTAAAAAGAAGAGGGTGTGCGCGGATAATTCCACGCACACCCTTATAAGTTGTGTTTTGTCTATTTTCTGAATACCCCAAAGAACTTTTCGCTTTCTCGCGGGTCTTTAATGGCATCCACCATCGCTGTCATTTCGCCATCGATCAGCTTTTGACCATCTAATGCTTTACCTAAGCCGACGAGGATATTACCAAAGTTTGGGCTATTGTCGACTTCCGGCTTATCGTGACAGAACCTAGCGATTGTCATTATCATGCCGGGACCAGACCGCTCAGCTCGTCGGATCATTCTGTCCCACGCATCGAGATTAAGTTCGGTAAAATGCTCTACGAATAATCGCATCCTCTGAAGATAAAGATCGTAGAAAGCAGGCCTTCCGTCCTGATAGTAGTAACTGCAACGGCTTACCATGCCCGCCGCTCCGATAATCTTTTCATGAAGGCGAGGAGAACGCTTTAGTGGTGCCCAGTGCCAAGCCTCGTAAATACTCATTGATTCGGAAAGCGGGAAATCAGAAGAACAATCATCGTACTCTTTGTTTTCCCAGACTCGCACTATCTTGTGATTGAAATAATGACGGCTGATATCGCTCGGCTCAATAGCTGAAACTTTCCGGTTCCAGGGCTGAGGATATATGACGCGGATTAATTTTTTGCCATCCTCTTCTACTTCTTCCCACTTGTCCTTATTTGTTTCAAAGTATTGCTTGACCCGCTCACCTTGTAACCAAAGGCCGTCAAAAATCTCTGGATAGAAGTATAGATAACCGGCTTCAGTATCCCACCTCTTAGCCTTCATTGTGATATCTGCTATGCCGGAGTCATCCCCGTTTCTTTGGATGAACGAAAACTGAACCCTAGTACCATCAATGATGTCATAATAAGTGACGGCACCGCACAGTTCACACTTGTGTCCATGGGATTGGATGCCACACACATCAATCAAGCCATTACAAGATGCACATTTCCCCCGACGCACATCAATATGAGCGAACCAAAGCGACCAGCCATTCTTCTCCATGGTCTCCACGCTAACGCCGTCCTTCTTTCGATAATCAGCCTCACGTAGATTGTCGATTTGGTAACCGACCCTACGGAGCTCGTCGAAGAGACTCTCGAGAGCAGATTGACTTTTTACGTACAGATCACCACAGATTTCAACCACGTCTTTTATTTTTTCCAACATTTCTCTCCTTTCTATTTTTACGACTTCCGAGATATCGCCCCCCCCTACTTGTTTTGAATATATATAAAGGCTTTTCAAAAGCCATATTTTTAAAAATTCTAGTAACAGAATACTACTACATAATATGGTATTTATCAATCCCCCAATTAAAATCGCCCTTTTGGCGATTCTCTATCTAATAATACTACGCGCCTGACGGAGCGTTTAATGTAAACGCTCCGTTTATTTTAAAATTGAGGGGAGTTCGACTCCCCTCAATTTACTCGGTGGTTTTGCCGTTAAAATGCTCGTTGTCCGCCTCGGCTTCCTCTTTAGTGGAGTGAACCACTCCATCGCGATGATTTGGAGGAGAATACACCGTGTAGATCTTCATCTCTTTATCGGGAGAAGTATTGATAATATTATGTTTTGTTTCTGCCGGAATAATCACTGCGGAACCGTCTTCAAGCTGATGCTCTACTCCATTGAGAACAGCCTTTCCTTCGCCCTGCTCAATGCGGATAAACTGATCAAGATCATGCACCTCCTCTCCGATATCTTCGCCCGGTTTTAAGGACATTATCACCAGCTGGCTGTATCTTGCGGTGTAAAGCACTTTGCGGAACTTGCTGTTTTCTTTTGACGCTTTTTCAATATTTGCGACGTAGCCTTTCATATATTTTACGAATGATTAAGTTAATTATATTATTTTAATTCCGACCGTTTAAAATTTTAATCAAATATTCTCTAAATTTTATCTGCTCTTCAATGCTGTTATCAACCTCTATAGCAATAGTATCTCCGAAAACCCAATTTGGCAAAGTGGTTAAGTAGTCAAAATCTTTCAAATCGGTGATTACATGCAAATCGCGCTGCGTTTCCGGAGAATAACCGCCCAGGTGGTTAGTGGCAAATTTTATTTTATTCTTCCTCATAAAAATATAGTAAGCCTCTTCGCTTCCCCTGGCAATAGCCGATTTAAAATGGGCCAAATCAACGCAAAATCCGCCGATTCTCCCAACCTTAACATTCTTATCAATCTCGCCGTTGTAATCCATTTCCAGATATAACTTATTCCAGTATCCCTCCCATTGATTTAACAGATTGAAATGGTCTTCGTGGATATTAAAATACTTGGTCTGAAAATTATCAATAAAAAATTGGATCTCGTCCTTGCCGGTATCGGATCTCAAATGGACCAGGGGCACTCTTTTAATTGATGACTCCAGAAGAAAACGGCGCAAGTTATCCCTCTCTTGTTTATTGAAGCGCTCCAAAAAAACGGCCGCCTCTTTAATTCCCAGACGATTTACTTCTTTTAACTTGGACTGCCAATCAATATTCTCCCCTCCGGTAATTCCCGGATAAATTCTTTTCGAAAAATCTATTTTGCTCATTTTAATTTATTCTACCAGAATATTATTCATATCTCAACGACTCTATCGGATTTTTTGAAGATGCCTTCCTGGCCGGATAAAGACCGAAAATTAATCCGACGGCGGCAGAAATGATTAACCCCAGAAGCGCGGCTTTTACGGGAAAAACAAACGCCCAGCTTAAAGCGAGCGCCTTGCTCAAAATTAAGGAAATGCCGAAAGAAAATAAGGCCCCGAGCAATATCCCAATAATTCCGCCGAGCATTGTCAGCAAAGCCGCCTCAAAAAGAAACTGCCTTAAAATATCTTTAGCGGTGGCGCCTACCGCCTTCCTAAGGCCGATCTCTCTCGTTCTTTCTGTTACGGAAACCAGCATGATATTCATAATACCGATGCCACCGACTAAAAGGGAAATCGCGGCGATTGAAGCCAAGAACAAAGTCAGAACGCTGGTAATGGTGCCCACCATATCAATAGCGCTGGCTTGGGTCTCTATAAAAAAATCGTCTTTGGCGGGATCGGTAATGCCGTGGGAATTCCTAAGTGTTATTCTTATATCCTCAACGGTCTGAAGAACGCTGTCTTCGGAATCAGCTTCAACGGTAAAACGATTAAAATATTTTATCCCGAAAATATATCTTTGGGCGGTGGTGTAAGGCAAAACGGCGATCTCATCAAAATTAAAAAATGAGGACTGCCCCTTATGGGGAAGAATTCCGATAACCCTGAAATTTCTTCCTTTTATCCTTACTTTTTGATTTAAGGCGTCGCTGTCCGGAAAAAGTTCGTTTTTAACTTTGAAACCGATGATAACGACATCGGCATAGCTTTTGATTTCTTCTTCGGTAAAAATTCTGCCCTTATCGGGATAAGTGTCGTAAATTTCAGCAAAAAGATCGGTGCCGCCTATGATCGTAGGCCTGTAGGTATCGGCCTGGTAAGCCATAACTTCGCTGCCAAAAACTATGGGCATAATTTTTGCCAGATGAGGAACGTTTTCTTTTTTCCGGAGAACCGCTAAATCTTTTTCTTTCAAAGAATCGGAAAACATGGAGATAAAGTCAGTGGGGCCTTCGGGTTGTCTGCCCGGAGCTACCGCAATAACCTTGGAACCGATACTCCTGATCTCTCCTAAAATTAAATTCTGCGCCCCTTGCCCTAAGGCGGTGACCATTATAATCGCGGTAATGCCGATGACGATTCCCAGGATAGTAAGCAAAGAACGCGATCTTTGCATCTTTAAGCCGGTTATAGCGGTTTTTAAAGTATTTTTGGCGTTCATATTATTTGATAAAACCGTTGAAGCGGCGATTAGACACTCGGTTATCGCTCTCAATTTGGCCGTCAAGCAAACGGATAATTCTTTGGGCGTATTCGGCGGTAAATGTTTCGTGCGTTATTAAAATTACGGTATTGCCTTCGTTGTTGAGCTTTTGCAATGTCTGCATAACTATTTCACCGGACTTTGAATCAAGGTTGCCCGTCGGCTCATCGGCAAAGATAATAGACGGATTATTAACAATAGCCCTGGCTATGGCCGCTCTTTGCTGCTCTCCTCCGGAAAGTTGGGAAGGTTCGTGGCTGAAAGTTTCTTCCGGCAGATTCACCGCCGCCAAGGCGCGTCTGGCCATGGCATCCTGTTCCTTTTCCGCGATGCCGGCATATTTTAACGGCAATTTTACATTTTCCAAAAGAGCCGTCCGCCTCAAAAGATTGAAACTCTGGAAAACAAATCCCATTTTTTTATTTCTGATTCCGGCCAGCTCTTCATCGTTGAATTCTTCCATTTTTTTTCCTTCAAAATAATAATCTCCGGATGTTGGTTTGTCGAGAAATCCCAGGATATGCAGGAGAGTTGATTTGCCCGATCCCGATGGCCCCATAATGGCTAAAAACTCGCCGGCTTCCACATCAAAAGAAACCCCGCCTAAAGCCGAGGTTTCTGTAAAATTTCCGTCATAAATTTTAGACAAATTCTTTGCCCTGATTAAGGGAAAAATATTTTCGCTCATTTCTCTTTGATGAAAGTAATTACTTTATCTCCTTCGTTAAGACCCTGTAAAATTTCAGCATTGCCATCGGTCCCCTTAAGACCTATTTTTACCTCTATTTCTTGGATATCTTTTCCTTTAATAATTTTTACCGTCTTCTTTCCGTTATCAGACAGTATGGCTCTTTGGGGTATGGCTATGACATCTTTAACTTCGGCGGTAAAAATATCAATATTGGCGGTCATGCCGGATTTTAAGCGATCGTCTTTCTCGTTAAAATATAAAGTAACTTTATAGGTCGGTACGCCCTCGATGACAGTTTCGGCCGGATCTATTTTTAATACCTTGACCTGGAATACGACATCTTGGCCGTAAGCGTCCAGAGTAACCTGCGCATTATCGCCAATTTTAACTTTTGCAATGTCAGACTCCGGAATGTTCGCTTCTATTTCAAAATTTCCGGCGGAAATTATTGAAACTAAAGAAACATCAGCGGAAATAATTTCTCCGACTTTCGCATCCTGACCGGTAATTGTGCCGTTAATCGGCGAACGGATGATTGTTTTTGAAATCTGCGCCTGATAATTTTT
>JAUSHA010000042.1 GCA_030648815.1 bacterium
CTCATATATTTAGTTGTTAATGATAATATATTATCTCATCTGCTTTCCGAATACAAAAAAAGTGGACATTTTTGTGTCCACTTTTTGGGGTACAGATCAAATTTATCTCCCCGCTTTTTTAGATAGACTAAAACTTAATCATTATACCAAATGGTTACATTATGAAAGAAATTGACATCTCCTTTATTACCGGTAGAACTTTCGCTAGTCACAACAATCCTGATCTGCGTATTATTGTTTAACCAATCATTTATATCTTGCTCAATGTTACGATAATGATCCCCTGAACTTGAAAACATTTTAACCTGCATTGGTCCCTCCTTTCCATAATAATTTTTTGCGACGCTCAACGTTAAACGTCGAATAATTATTTATTGCATGCTTGAAAAAATCTTTTGGCGACTCCTTCGAGATATCCGCACCTTTCGAGGCCTGACAATAAATATTTCGGGATAAAAGACGCTCCGTTCAATGCGCCATAAAGCGACCCCACGATACTTGCATTTGAATCAGTATCACCACCGGCGCAAGCTGCTTGCCAAACAACAGAAAATGAAGTTGGATTAGCTGCAAATAAGGCATAAGATAACCCTAAAGAATGATAAGCATAAGAAGTTCCCCCGCCAAATCGAGACGCAATCTCCGGATCTTCTTTTTGCCGAACAATATAATCTCGCCAATAAGACAAGATCCTGTTAAACTGTTCGGAAATCTTGTTTTCGGTAGTCGGTAATTCCTTTTCGGCCATCAGTGCGATACTGCGCAAATAACCGAGGAAATCTCTCGTTGAGTGATCTGCTATATTGCCGGGGGAACTGTTTACTAAAAAGGCAATCGCAGCCGCATGCACCACACCCGCAACAATTGCCTGCGTCCCGAGGTGGGTCATTCTGGCATAAGTAATGCATTCTTTTAAGAATGCTGCGGGATCTTGTTGTCTAACGCTCTTTCGTAATCCAAGCGGAGCAATTTTCATCATTATGCCATTACCCGCTCCGTTGGGTTCTCCAGAATCTTTCCAAGAGGCCCCTTCAGCAAGACGCTGGCAAGCGTTTCTTGTCGATTTCCCCCAACCGCGCCGCTCTCCTTGATATGCCTCAATATGTTTTTGGGCGATTTTATTCATATCAAACGATCCGTCAGATTCTATAAATGCCTCCATCGTGGCGAGTGTAAGCTGCGTGTCATCTGTCCAGAAGCCTGGTTTTAAATGTCTTAGAGAAGAAAAAATATGAGGATTCATCGACGGAGAGAGAAAGGTCGGGGGAATTATTAATCCGATCTTTTTCTTAATATCATCCCGGCTCATCGTCTCCATGGGCATGCCTAAAGCATCACCGATAGCTAAGCCATAAATACAACCCGTAAATTTATCAAGATTCATCGCTTCTCCTTTCTTTTTCGCGGGTAAACCAACATTACGTTCTCGCCATATTCGAGATAAATGCATTCTTCTCCGATATCTTCGGATAATTTTGCCAGAAACTCCTGCAACATCCGAAGTTTTTCTTTAGCTGCACCTTCCGGAAACGCAACCCTGAATTCGCGTAATTCATCGTACTCCGCTACTTCCATTTGAAAATAACCGTAAATATTTCCCGAAGAGCAAGTATATCCTCCAAAGCTATGAACCAAAAAGTCGTGAATAGTACGAGCCACGCTTTGCCGAGTTTTGGAATATTTTTTACTATAAACTTTTATTGAGGGAATCAGGAAAAGCGCCCGCTTCCCACATTTTTGAATGTGCATTTCTTGACCTCCATTTCAGAATAATGCATTCTAAACTAAAACGAGACTATTGTCAATAATTATTTATAGATTATATGTTTTCGAGCAAAAAAATCAAGCTACGCCAGAAACTTTTTCGGTTTTTTCGGAGATCAGACCATTGAGAATTTTTTTGACAAGTTCTATGCTGTCCCAATCAAATATGGAAATCTGTATTATATTTTTGTTTAATTTTTTGAGATCATCCGCCACCCTATTGGCGTCGTTCTCCGGAACGGCATCTTTCTTGCTCAAAAAAACATATTCCGGCTTTTCTAGGAGCATTTTGTTGTATAACCCAAGTTCGTTGCGCACAGTTTTGTAATCCGATACCGGATCGACGGAATCGGCAGCTATAAAATGAAAAAGAATCTTTGTGCGCTCTATGTGCCGCAAAAACTTAATGCCCAGACCCTTGCCGGCAGATGCACCCTCAATAAGTCCGGGGAGATCGGCCAGTATCAAATCATAATAAGCTCCCAAATTTGGCTCTAAGGTTGTAAACGAATAATTCGCCACCTTGCTTTTGGCATTAGTCAGTTCATTAAGCAAGCTTGATTTGCCGACATTCGGCAATCCTACGAATCCCACGTCGGCGATTAACTTCAGTTCAAGGCGTATCTCAAGGGATTCTCCGGGCTCGCCGTATTCAAATTCTTTCGGACTTGTATTGGTTGAAGAACGAAAATGAAAATTTCCCTTGCCGCCTCTGCCACCGCGGGCGATGACCGCCTGCTGACCGATTTTAGTTATCTCAATGTTTTCACCCGTTCCTAAGTTATGGATCACGGTTCCGACGGGAATTTTCAAAATCAAATCACCGGCGTTTTCGCCGTCGCAGAATTGCGGAAGACCGTCATGCCCGTCTTCGGTTTTGAATTCTTTTTTAAAACGGAATTTATTTAAAGCTCCCAAATCAGAAATGCCTTCAACATAAACACTGCCTCCCCTGCCGCCGCTTCCGCCGACAGGACCAAGAGACATCATATTTTTATTGAAGGCCACCGCTCCTTTTCCGCCGGCTCCGGCCGTCACTTGTATTTTTATATCATCAATAAGCATACTGTATTAAAATCAAATCCCGCCGAAAGCGGGACTTGATTTTAATTTACCCGATAATTCAAAATGAATTATTAGATACGGCTCACGCCTGTTGCGTTGGGTCCCTTTGGAGAATCGGCTTTTTCAAAAGATACCTTGTCGCCCACTTTCAACTCTTCGAAAGTTACGCCCTTCAGTTCGTTCTTGTGAAAAAACAAATCTTTTTCCTCGCCCTCAACGGTGATGAATCCGAATCCTTTTTCGGTAAGATTTTTAATTGTTCCTTCCATTGTTTTATTAGCTTAATTAATATTTTAAGGTTTACCCCGTTAAATGCCCTTTCGGGGCAATCCCGCTAAGCGGGATTATTTAACAGGGTGAATCCTAAAGTTTAGTTCCCGGATAAATTCGACCAAATTTTCATCAGGCAACTATCTTACATAAACAATGCTACCATGCGAAGGATAATTAGTCAATGCCTCTTCTTCAGACAACCAGATTTATCAGTTTGTTGGGGACGAAGATGGTTTTTTTGATTTCCTGGCCTTGGAGCCATTTTTTAATCTTTTCACTGTTAATGACCAGATCGGAAGCTTCTTTCTCGGAAATACCCGATGGGACATCTATTTTATCGCGCACCTTGCCGTTGATTTGGATAATTAAATTAATTCTTTCCTCTTCAATTAATTTCGGATCATACTTGGGCCATTCTTGATTATGAATACTATCTTTATTGCCAAGCCGGGACCACAGCTCTTCGGCCATGTGCGGAGCAAACGGCGCCAGCAATAATAGAAACGTACTAATAGAACCATGGTCTTTTTTATACGTAGGTTGCTGTAATTCATTAACTAAAATCATTAGAGCGGAAACTGCGGTATTAAATCTCATACCCTCAATGTCCTCCGTCACCCTCTTAATCGTCTGATGTAGTAGTTTCTCTGTTTTTGGATTTTTGAATTCTCCGACGCTTACGGTCGGAGCCCCGACCCCCTTGGGCGTCGGGGTTGATTTTTCAAACAACCCCCATGCTTTATTCAAAAACCTGTTGATGCCCACCAAACCATCGGGATTATACGGCCCCCCCTGATTGTATGGTCCCATAAAACAGAGGTACATTCTGACGGCGTCGGCGCCGTACTTTTTAACTTGTTCGTCCGGATCAACGACATTGCCCTTGGATTTAGACATTTTCTGGCCGTCAGGGCCCAAGATAATCCCCTGATGGCGCAAGCCCAGAAAAGGCTCGGAAAAATTGACCAATCCCATTTTATTTAAGGCCTTGGTGAAAAATCTGGAATATAAAAGATGCAGAACCGAATGCTCCGCTCCTCCGACATAGACGTTTACGGGCAACCAGGCTTTAAGTTTTTCTTCCGAAGCGAATTCGGTTTCATTCAATGGATCGGCATACCTTAAATAGTACCAGGAGGAACAGATAAAGGTATCCATGGTATCTGTTTCTCTCTGGGCGGAGCCGCCGCATTTCGGACAAACGGTATTTATAAACTTTTTTGACTTGGCTAATGGCGATTTGCCTTCGCCGGTCGGCAGGTAATTCTTTATATTCGGCAACAAAACAGGCAAATCTTTTTCCGGAATCGCCTGCCATGAGCATTTTTCGCAAAAGACCATAGGAATAGGAGCCCCCCAATAACGCTGGCGGGAAATCAGCCAATCCTTTAACCTGTAATAAACTTTTTTTTCTGCTTTTTCCTGTTTTTGCAGCCACTCGCCGATTCTTTCTCTGGCATCATTAGAAGGCATGCCCGTGAATTTATCAGAATTGATCAGAGCTCCCTCTCCCTCGTAAGCCATAGTGGGGACAGTCCCCCCAAGGGGGACTGTCCCCTTAACGACTTCGATAATCGGCAGATTATATTTCTTAGCAAAATCAAAATCGCGGTTATCGTGAGCCGGAACCGCCATAATGGCTCCGGTACCATAATGCATTATCACATAATCCGCAACAAAAATCGGGACCTCTCGGCCGTTAACGGGGTTAATCGCTTTTACGCCTTTTAATTCTACGCCGCTTTTTTCTTTCAGATCGGAAATTCTGTCCCTTTCCGTTTTTTTCTTTGACTCTTCAATATATTGCTCAACGAATTTAAGATTTAAGATTTCTGATTTAAGATTTAAGATAATTGGATGCTCGGGAGCTACTACTAAATAAGTACAACCGAACAAAGTGTCTGCTCGCGTTGTGAACACCGGTATTGAAAATTGAGAATTGGAAATTGAAAATTTAATTTGCAGGCCTTCGGAACGACCGATCCAGTTCCTTTGCATAATCTTGGTGGTCTCCGGCCAATCTAAATTATCCAGGCCCTTTAATAATTCATCGGCGTAGGAAGAAATTTTAAATAGCCATTGTTCAATTTCTTCTTGAATAACCTGGGAGTCGCACCTTTCGCATTTGCCACCTTCGGCCTGCTCATTGGCCAGAACGGTTTTGCAGGAAGGGCACCAGTTAGCGGGCACCTTGGCTTTACGGGCTAAGCCGTTTTTATAAAACTGAAGAAATAACCATTGGGTCCACTTATAGTATTCGGGGTCGCAGGTGACTACCTCTCTTGACCAATCATAAATATTTCCCATGGACTTTAGTTGTTTTCTCATGTTCTCAATATTCTTGTGAGTCCAATTTTTGGGATGGATTTTGCGCTTAATGGCGGCGTTTTCAGCCGGCAAGCCAAAAGCGTCAAACCCGATGGGTGACATAACATTGAATCCGTTCATGCGTTTAAATCGGGCGAAGACATCGGCCGGCGCAAAATTATACCAGTGCCCGATGTGTAAATTCCCTGAAGGATAAGGAAACATAACCATGTGGTAAAAGTTCTTTTTACCCCCTACCGTATCCTGCGCTTTATAAATTCCGGACTTCTCCCAGGCCCTTTGCCACTTCTTTTCTATTTTTTGCGGGTCGTATGCCATATTTTTAAATATTACCTTGCGCCTTTTCTTTGGTCAATAAAATAGCCACCTATTACAGGCGGCTATTTTTAACTTATTCTACTTTACTGAATGTCACAGCTTCATTTTCAACGATGGAGGCGTAAAACATTTCAATTGCTATGTCAGGAAAATTTTTAATCGCCCACCTTTTCGTCGACAGCATATCACTTATCTGATGCTCTTTTTCGGTAACTTTTATCGAAAAATACTTTGGCACGAAACAATGGTACCAGGCGCAATCTTCATGCATGACGATAATCATTCTTTTTATTCCGTGCTTTTCCACCAAGAACTTGATGAATTTCTCAAAAATCACTGAAAAAATCGGCAAAAAATTCATGAAAGATAAAATCTGGCTGGCGCCGGGAATAACCAATGAATCATAATTTTCAGTACCGAAATTTTCCTTTATGAATGCTCCGAAAGCCTTACGAAACCGGTAATCGCTACAATGGATAACCAATGTGTCCGTTTTTGCGCCGTAAAAAGGATAATATTTTTTTCCGTTGTCTATCTGCCTAATTTTTAAGTACCTCCTCCCGTAGATTGCAACCAATCAATATTTGCATAAAAACACATTTCTGTCAACCCTGTCTATTTTAAGATACTGATACGCTGTTAAGAATTAGTAAATTTTTAAGGAGCATGGCCACGGTCATGGGCCCGACGCCACCCGGGGTTGGGGTGAGGTAGCCGGCTTTTTTGGCAACGCTTTTTTGGTCAACATCGCCGGCCGCATCAACCACTATTGCCCCTTTTTTGATGGCATCTCCCTTAATAACAAACCCGGGCTTGCCGACTCCGGAGATCAAAATATCGGCTTCTTTAGTATCTTCAATAATATCAGCTCCGTGCTTTTCCAGCCAATCGGCAACCGGCTTGCCAACTAAGCGTCCTCTGCCGACAACCGCCACCTTCTTGCCGTCTATTTTAATTTTATACTCTTTAAACAATTCCAAAATTCCGGCCAGAACCGGCGATAAAATAGTCGGACTGATTTCTTTGCCCGACAGCGCGTCCACGTCTTTTTCCGCCGGGATTAAGTCCAAAATCTTTTCTGTATCAATATGTTTTGGCAAAGGCAGCTGAATAATTATTCCGTTATTGTCCTGATCGCCGATTTCTTTTATTTTTTCTTCCAAAACTTCCTGACTAATATCTTCGGGAAACTGAAAAAGCTGAAAATCAACACCGACAAAATTACAGGCTTTTTCCTTTTGGCGCAAAAATATTTTTGACTGCGGGTCTTCCCCCATTAAAACAGCGACAAGCTTCAATTTTTTGCCGCTTTTTTCGATTTTTCTACCAATATCTTCCAAAATTTCTTCTGAAAGTTTTTTACCGTCTAAAATAATGGCCATTTTGCATATTAAGGCGCGAAAAAACAAATTTTTAAACCCTGGGTTAGGGCGCGGCGAGCCCGAGCCCCGAGCTTGCCGAGGGGCGAAGAGGCGAGTAGGGGGAGGAGGGTTTTAAAATTTCGTTTCGAGCGCCTGATTAAGACAGGGGAAATTTCTTGCAAAACTTCTGAACTTTCTTCTTTATGGCGCCGGCTTCTTTGGGATTATTTATAACCTCGTTGATCCAGCCGGCGATTAATTTCATTTCCTTTTCTTTCATGCCTCTGGTGGTTAACGCCGGAGTTCCCAAGCGAATCCCTGACGGGTCAAAGGGAGTGCCGGGGTCGTATGGAATAGTATTTTTATTAGTGACGATACCCGCGCTTTCCAACAACTCTTGAGCGAGCTTCCCTGTAATGTTTTTATTTCTTAAATCAACCAAAACCAAATGGTTGTCTGTACCGCCGGAAATTAAATTAAAGCCGTATTTTTTCAGCTCCAAAGCCAGCGTTTGAGAATTTTTGATAATCTGTCCGGCGTATTTTTTAAATGACGGGGACATTGCTTCTTTCAGGGCTATCCCGATTGCCGCGATCGTGTGCATATGAGGGCCGCCCTGCAGGCCGGGAAAAACTTTAGTAAAAATCTTCTGCTCCAATTCCTTGCGGCAAATAATCATCGCTCCCCTGGGTCCTCTCAAGGTTTTATGGGTAGTCGTCATTAAGACATCCGTCCAAGGAAAAGGGCTGGGATGAACTCCGCCGACAATAAGACCGGTGATGTGGGAAGTATCCGTCAAAAGATAGGCGCCGACTTTTTTGGCAATCTCTGAAAATCTTTTAAAATCAATTTTCCTCGGGTAGGCCGTATATCCTGTGATAATCAGCTTCGGCTTTTCTTCCATAGCTAATTTTTCGATGGCATCATAATCTAAAAAACCGTTTTTATCCAAATAATAATAAACCGGCTTAAAATCCCGGCCGGTTAAAGAGGCCGCGCTTCCCTGGCTTAAATGTCCGCCATGGGGCAAATGAAGGCAGAGAATTTTGTCGCCTTGGCTTAAAAGACCTCTTAGAATTTCATAATTGGCCACACCGCCCGAATGCGGCTGAACATTCACCGCCCATTCTTGAGAATTTAGATTAAAAACCTTAAGCGCCCTTTCCCCGACTAAGGTCTCCAATTTATCAACATTTTCCATTCCTCCGTAGTATCTCTTATACGGCCTACCTTCGGCATACTTAGCCACAAAAATCGAACCCAAGGCCTCCCTCACCGCTTTTGAGGGATAGTTTTCCGAAGCGATCAAATCAAGTGTATTTTGCTGTCGTTTTTCTTCCGCTTTAATTAAATTAATTATTTCTATGTCCTTCATAATAACTTTATGATATGCAATTTAATCTAAAATGGCAATTTTGGGATTAAATTTTAAAAAGTTTTTGGGCATTTTCGGCTGTTATTTTTGCTATATTTTCGTAGCTGGAACCTTTAATTTCGGCGATCTTTTCGGCTACATATTTAACAAAAGCGGGCTCATTGCGCCCCTCTATCGGAGACGGCGTCAAATAAGGACAATCGGTTTCAACGAGAAGCCTGTCCAAAGGAATTTTCTTGATAGCATCATCTAAATCCATTTTAAAAATTATTCCATTAAGCCCCAGGTAAAAGCCGAGCTCTATATATTTTTGCGCCTGCTCCCATGTCCCCGTAAAGCAATGAATAACGCCCTTAAGGTTGTAATTGATATCTTTTAATTTATAATCAAGAATTTTTATTAAATCTTCATGAGACATGCGGCAATGAAGAATAACCGGCAAGTCCAACTCCCTGGCTAAATCTATCTGCTGAAAAAGAACGGCCATTTGTTTTTCCTTAAATAGCCCCAGTTTGCTTTTGGTTTTCGGTTTCCAATAATAATCCAAACCGACTTCGCCGATAGCCACTACTTTTGGCGATTGGGCCAATTTCTTGTATTGCTCATAATCAAAATTCTCTTCGATTGTCGGAAATTGGATTTCTTCCGTATCGTTTTTCATTTTTACCAAACCGGTTTCCAGATGGAGAGGGTGTAAACCGATTGCCGCATAAACTCCCTTTTCGTATCTTTCCGCCATTTCCACCGCTCTTTTGCTGGTGGAATATTGCGAGCCGACATTTATCATCCAAACCTCATTATCTAAAGCCCGACGAATGACTTCGTCGCTATCGTCTTTATAGGCATTGAAATTTACGTGAGCATGCGTATCAACCAATTCGATTTTACTCATGGTTGATGCTGAACGCCTTGAAGCATCAAATAGCATTTCTGATGTTTTCCATTAATTTTAAAGTGAAATAAAGATTATGGATAGTAGCCAGCCTGTAAGCCAAAAGCTCTTTGGCACGAAAAAGATGCGAAATGTATGCCCTGGTAAAATTTTTACAGGCATAGCAAGGGCAACCCTTCTCAATCGGCTGAAAATCTTTAATGTATTTGGCATTCTTAATGTTAATCCTGCCGCTTTTAACAATCAAGGATCCGCGTCTGGCCAATCTTGTCGGCCAAACGCAGTCAAATAAATCCATGCCCAATTTTACGCAATTCTCCAAATCTTCGCTCCTGCCGATTCCTAAAAGATGGCGCGGCTTTTCTTCCGGCAAAAAAGAATGCATCCTTTTTAAAATTTTAAACATATCTTTTCTTGTTTTACCTAAAGAGCCGCCTATGCCAATCCCGTCAAAAGGCAAGGAAGTGATAAATTTTAAAGATTCCGCTCTCAAATCCTTATATTCCCCGCCCTGCACTATGCCAAACAAGGCCTGATCTTTCCTTTTTTTCGCTTTTAAACAGCGTACGGCCCAATCGTGAGTTCTCTTAATAGATCTTTTCGTATAATCATAACCAGCCAAAGGAGAAGTGCACTCATCAAAGGCAAAGATAATATCGGCTCCCAAATCTTCCTGTATTTTTATTGATTTTTCCGGTGTAAAAAAATGCTTTGAGCCGTCCAAATGAGAGGTGAATTCTACGCCATCTTCTGTGATTTTAACAAATTTGGGCCTTTGAAGCCTGGCTTCCTCGGGAAGCCGGGCTTCTTGAAACTCCTCGGAGCCGGGGAACCAGCCGATCTTGCCTATTTTGTGAACCCGCCCCCATCCTAAACTAAACACCTGAAAACCGCCGCTATCGGTTACCATGGGACCCTTCCAATTCATAAATTTATGGAGGCCTCCCGCCTTTTTAACGATTTCTGCGCCGGGCCGCAAATATAAATGATAAGTGTTGGATAGAATGACTTCCGCTCCTAAATTTTCCAAATCTTCCGGCGATAAACTTTTAACGCTGGCCTGCGTGGCAACTGAAATAAAAGCGGGAGTGTGGATTATCCCGTGCGGCGTCTCTAAAATTCCCGCCCTCGCCCAAGATTTTTTAGATTTTTTAATAATTTTGAAAGAAAAATCGGACATTTTTCTTAATTTAAAAAGAAAATTTAGGCATTATTTTTAAGCAGTTGGTGGGACTTAAAAAATGTGATTCCCACGAGACCGATTGTGAGCAATGTCGGGAGATATTCCGGAATATGCAAACCGAAACTTTTGGCAATCATGAAAAAACCCAAGAAACCAATTGAAGTCATGGCTCCATTTTTTAGCCATTTATAGTTGGCCACTTTATCGATCCCTTGAATTGTAAGTTGTCGCACCACCAACGCCCCTATGCCGTTTCCTATAAAAATTAAAGGTATGCTTGAAGTAAAAGCAAAGGCTCCCATTACTCCGTCAAAACTGAAAGAAGCGTCCAGAACTTCAAGGAACATTAATTTTGACAGATCGCTAAGCCCGGAAGATTGGCCGTGCAGCGCTTCTTCCTGTTTAGCCGCTTGCTCTTTGAAGCCCTGCATAATGAAAAATATGGCATAGCCGATAGCGGCAGACAGCATTACGTGCCAAGAAAATCTGGACATATAAAGCAAGCCCACTAAAATAAAAGCCGCAAGACTATAAAACCAAACTCCGTGATGCGGCTTCACTAATTTATCAATAACAAAATACGGGTCTTTCTTTTCTAAAAACAGCCAGTGCAAATATAAAAGCAATAGAAAAACTCCAGCCCCGATGAGAATAACCCCCTTTCTGTCTTCTATGAGCTGGGCAATTTCCGGCGGGCTGTCCCAAATCGAACGGAATGCCCCCGCAAGGCCAATTTCCGGAACCGACAGCCAAACAACAGCCAATGGAAGCAGCCCCCTGACCAGAAATACGGCGGTAATTATTCCCCAGAAAAGGAAAATCTTGCGCCATTTCTTGCTCATTGTTTTTAAAATATGAGCATTAACTATGGCGTTATCAATGGAGTTGACTATCTCAAAAACTATCAATCCTAAAATAATTGTTATCGTCGTGAACATATATCGTAATTTAAATTAATTTTAACTCATTTTATTAAAACATAAAAGCCCTCTCTCGCATTACGAAACGAGAGAGGGCTTTAATTATTTCTGTTTTCCTATAATAATGGGGCAAATATTATTCTTCCAACCGGTCCTTTGCATCTTCACAAGATGGCCGGGAACTGTTTTATGAGACAGATTCTTGAAAGTTCTCATTCCTAACCTGAATATACTGACTACTATGCCAACGACCGCAGCGAAAGCCGCAATAATTCCAAAGAACCAAGCCGCGCCGATTAAATACGATACTAACCCCACCGAGCGTATCGGAGCTACGATCAAAACAGAGATTAGCAAGATGCCGTATATTACCATCGCCGACAAAACAAAAATTTCTCTATCGCGAGAATTATCCTTCCGTACCCTTGGGAAAATAAAATAGAAAACTAAAAAAGAAAAGAAGGGGTATACCAGCGACATGAAAATCAAACCAGGGAAATTTCTGCCGAAACTGCTCTCTTCTCCGCCGATCGTCTGGATACCATTCATAACCGCCCAAACGTTGAATAGAATAGGGGTTGCCAAAACAGCAACGGCGAGAAACCAACCGGCAATGGTTAGAACTCCCAACCAATTTGCTCGGCACACGCTTATTTGAAGTAAATCTTTATCGCCTCCCCAGCATTTTCCCCAGACCGCCCTCATATAACGGAAATATCCGGTATTCCACATTTCGTCGCCGGTTTTGATAAACATTGTTGTCGCCATTAGAGCCGTTAATGCGATGCCGCAGGCTCCCGCCATAACAGCAACCGCTATGGCAAGTGCCCTGCTCCAACTATCCAGAGGCAAGGATAGGGCAATAACAACGACAGCTATTGCAACCGCCAGGGCCGATCCAACCACCAATCTTGTTCCTTTCATTAAACTCCTCCTTTTATATTTTTAATGGTCTGACCTTGTAAGATTAGCCGATTAAATGAATTTGTCAAGACGCGGAAATAACGGCTGGCTTTTTTTAGTTTTTATTTGTTCCATTATTTTCTCGGAAGTTTCCGGCAAAAACGGCTTCAATAACTCGGCTATTTCTTTAATGGCTGATAATAAATCACCGATAACTTCTTCTGATTTTTCTTTATCCTGAGCAGAGTCGAAGGACCACGGTTTCTTCTCTTCAATATATTTATCGCAATAACTGATTAACTCCCAAACAGCCATCAATGTCTCATTAAACTTAAACTCACTTAACGCCTTCTTGCAACCGTTTTTGGTTTTATTTATTTGAATTTTAAATTTAGAATTTATTTTGGATTTTGGATTTTGGATTTTGGATTTTGCAGCCATCGTGATAACCCTTGCCACCAAGTTTCCCAACCCTTTGGCCAAGTCAGAATTATATCGTTGTTCAAACTTTTCGTAAGTAAAATCACCGTCCTCTGTTGGCAGGATTTCCCTTAAGAGAAAATATCTTACCGGATCTGTTCCGTATTTCTTAACAAGCTCGAAGGGATCAATCACGTTGCCTAATGATTTGGATATTTTCTGTCCGGCGACGGTGATGAAGCCGTGAACCAAAATATTTTTAGGCAGGGACCTTTTGGAAGCAATGAGCATGGCCGGCCATAACAAGGCGTGAAATCTGAAAATATCTTTTCCAACGCAATGAATATCAGCCGGCCAGTATTTTTCGGGGAAAAGATAATTTATGAGTGCCTCAAACCATATATATATGACTTGTGAATTGTCGCCCGGTACGGGAATGCCCCATTTCAAGTTTTCCTTGGAACGCGAACAGCTGGTATCTTCTATCCCCTGATCAATAAAGCTTATTATCTCATTCTTTCTGGCTTCGGGCGTAATTTTTATTTCATCAGACTGAATTGCTTTTTTAACTTTATCGGCGTATTTGGAAAGTTTAAAAAAGTAGTTCTCTTCTTCAATCAACTCCGGTTTTTTCAAATGAATCGGGCATTTTCCATCTGCCAAGTCTTTCTCTTTGACGAATGCTTCACAGCCGACGCAATAAAGCCCTTGATATTTTTTCTTGTAAATATCTTCGTTCTTTTCTAATTCTTTCCATAATTTTTCTACATTGGGCCAGTGCCTTTTTTTATCGGTCGTTCTGATAAAATCGTTATTGGATAAATTTAAAACTTCGGTCAGTTTTCTGAATTCCTCCGAAATCTCGTCGGTAAATTCTTCCGGAGTTTTTCCGGCTTTTTCTGCGGCCTCTGATACTTTTTTGCCGTGCTCATCGGTGCCGGTCAAAAAGAAAACATCCTCGCTTAAAATTCGGTGATATCTGGCTAAAACATCCGCCTGAACGATTTCTAACGCATAACCTATGTGTGGCAATGCGTTAGTGTAGGCGATGCTGGTGGTGATATAAAACTTCTTATTTTTCATGTTTTAATGTAAAATGCAATTAGTTTATTCTAACACATTTTTATTAAATTTCCATGATTTTAACTACCCATATGCTCGTAGGGGCGGCGGTCGCCTCAAAAATATTAAATCCTTTTTTGGCCTTGCCGCTGGCTCTTTTGAGCCACTATCTCTGCGATTTTCTGCCGCACAACGATTATTCCATTAAAAATATCATTGAGAGGCGCTGGAATAAAACACATCGCCACTTTGTCAAAGTTTTTTTAGATATCTCTCTCGGAACACTTTTAATTGCGTTATCTTCCGGCAATAATCCGATAATTTTTACCGGCGCATTTATTGCTATCGTGCCGGACGGTATAACTCTGCTTAGTAAGATTTTTCCGCAAAATAAATTAGCTGCCCTGCACCAAGTATTTCATGCTTCCGTGAACAAAGTCGGCGACCTTGATAGCAATAAAAAAATCCCCGTCTTCTGGGGAATTTTAAGCCAAATCATAATCGTATCAATTTCTATTATTTTTTTACGATAACCGCAAATTCTCCCCTGATTTTTTCTTTTTCCAAGCTCTTTATTATTTCGGCAGCCGTCCCCCGGTAAATCTTTTCAAATTTTTTAGTCAGCTCGCGGCAAACTACAATTATTGTATCTTGTATCTTGTATCTTGTATATAGGGAATTAAATTCATTGAGGGTTTTTAATATTCGGTACGGAGATTCATAAAAAATTACCGGATACTTTGAATTGATGACTTCTTCAAAAAACCTGCTTCTTCTCTTTTTGACCGGAGGAAACCCTAAAAATAAAAACCTGTCGGTCGGGAACCCGGAGATGGAAGCAATCGCCGTTAAGGCTGAAGGACCAGGAATTGGCGTGATTTTAATATTATCCCCCAATCCGCTGATCAACAACTCCACTAACTGATTTCCCGGGTCAGAAATACCGGGAGTTCCCGCATCGGAAACCAGGGCTATATTTTTTCCTTCCCTCAAAAAGCTAATAATCTCTTCTGTTTTTTTTAATTCCGAATGCTGGTGATAGCTTAAAGTCGGCACTTTAATCTGATAATGATCCAGTAACACTTTTGTATTCCTCGTATCCTCGCACAAAATCAAATCAACCTCCGATAATATTCTAAGGGCTCTTTTGGTTATATCTTCAAGATTGCCAATCGGAGTAGCGACGATATAAAGAGTACCCATTACAGTACAACGGCTTTTTCTTCTTTTTTCTTCTTCAAGAAATCCCTGAAAAATTCAAAGGCTATTCCTGCCATGGGAATAGCCAAAAGAGCGCCCATAAATCCCCATAGTTTTCCTCCGACCAATAAAGCAACCAGCACTAAAACAGGGGGCAATCCGATAAATTTTTTGGTCAAAATCGGAGTTAAGATGTTGCCCTCAATCTGCTGAATCAAAACAAAGGCGGCTATGAAAAAGGCGGCTTTCAGCCATGAGCTTGCAACTAAAATTATGCCGATAACGGCCCCGGATATGACCGGACCTATAATCGGAATGAGATTAAAAACTCCGGCAAATAATCCGAAGGAAATGGCATATTCAATGCTTAGAACATAGCCGATCAAAAAAGTAAGAACGCTGATGAAGACAGATGAAAGGATCTTTGTGCCAAACCAGCCGGCTACCTTTCTTTGGCTTTTCTCTAAGATGCTTAAAACCACGGCTTCGTATTTTTTAGGACTAAGAGCTCCTACCACTTTTTCCAAGCCCTTCTCTTCCAAGGAGAGAAAAAGCGCAATGGTCAATATGGTGATCGTGGAGAATAATCCTCCAAAGATGGCCCCTATTGCGCCCAACACGCTTGAAGAAATTCCCGAGAGCTGACCCTCTACCGTCTTGATAAATTGCTCAAAACTATCAAAGGCTTCTATCCCCAGACCTCTTAATGATGGAGAAATTTTTTCAAAATATGACGGGAAATCTTTAGAGAATTGATTTATTTCAGTGATAAATACGGGAGCTACCAGGTAGATGGAGACGCCGATAATTCCAAAAACGACTACATATATTAAAACTACGGCCATTATTCTGGGCATTAATTTTTTCAGAAAATTAATGGCCGGATCAAACAAAACAGAAATGATTAAAGCAAAAATAACCCAAATTAAAATGTCCCTTAGTAAATAGAGAACATAAAAAAAACCGGCGGCAATGGCTATTTTTGAAATAGTCTCCCATGAAATATCCAAAATCTTTGATTGATCGCTCATTTTATGATTTTTTCAAATAATTCCTTATCTTTAAACGGCCCGACTAAGGCTAAGTTTAAATTTTCCGGCCTAAAAATATCTTTAGCAACTTTCAAAACGTCCGCGGCCGAAACTTGATTAATCTTAGCATAAATTTCCTTCGGCGTTAAAATATCATTCTCTAATAACGCCTGAATGCCGCAGAAGGAAGCTACGGCATCCGAAGACTCCAAAAGCAAAGTCATCTTGCCTTTCATAAAATCTTTCACTTTTTTGAGCTCTTTTGGAGAAACTTTTTCTTGAGATATTTTTTTATACTCCTTCAAAATAACCGAAACGGCTTTTTCCGCATTTTTATTATCTACACCGGCTTGAGTGACTAAGTATCCGGTATCGGGGTTTGCCTCGGCCTCGGTTCTGATATAATAAGCCAGCCCCAACTTATCCCTAACTTCCATAAAAAGCCGCGAGCTCATCATGCCTCCTAAGATTACGCCTAAAATATCTTGAGCATATCTTTGAGGATGAAAAAGATTGTAAGCCCTGGCGCCAAAACAAAGATGGGTTTGGTCTGTTTCCTTAAAATGCAAAAGGCATTCCGGTTGAGTTTGCCTCTCCACAACTTTTGCCTTAGGCGCAAAAGAACCGTCCTTGCTTCCGGAAAAATATTTTTTGATTTTATCTTCAGTATCTTTTTTTATCTGTCCGGCAACGCAAACAACCGTATTAGGGGCTACATATTGACTGCCCATATAATCCGTTAGTTTCTTTTTGGTCATCTGACTGACACTTTCTTTGGTGCCGGCAATATCCCAGCCGGCCGGCTGGTCTCCGTATAAAAGTTTTGACCACAAAACTCCGACGTGAGCCATGGGGTTGTCGTAAATCATATTGATCTCTTCAGTTATAACGCCCTTTTCTTTCTCCATTTCTTTTTCCGGGATCAGGCTGTTCAAAAAAATATCGGAAACCCAATCTAAGGCCACATCAAGCTGGGAGGCGGCTACTTTGGCAAAATAACCGGTGTAATCTTCTCCCGTAAAAGCATTATAAATACCACCGATTTTATCCAAAGTTTCGGCGATTTCCAATTTATCCGGCCGATTCTTGGTTCCCTTAAAAAACATGTGCTCCAAAAAATGAGAAATGCCGTTAATGTCTTTTTTCTCATATTTTGAACCAGTTCCCACTAACACCAAAACCGTCACCGCCTGCGTGCTCTTCTGTGGCATCGTAATAATCCTCAAACCATTTTTAAGAGTTATCTTTTTAAACATAACTTGTTTATTCATTATACATTAAATCCCCGCCAAAACAAAAGTCATCCCCCAATGCGTGGTCGGATGACTTTTAATTTTCTGTTTTTTCTTTTATCCGCCACTATCAAGGACTTCTATTTGTGCGATTTCCGAAAAACGGATCAAAATATGCCTTATCGTTTTTGCCTGCGGTTCTTTGGTACTTATAATATCACGATCCTTCCATTTTCCATTTCTCCACTTCTCCACGTCAACCAAGAGACCTCCGGCCAGAAATCTAGCCGCATCATCTTCCTTGTCGTCACTAAAACTTACCTCTGTTTTCCTGCCATCTCTAGTGAAAATAGATATCAGCACTGTTGCGCTCCTTTCTTTTACTGGCAATATACCACCGATTCAAATTTTTGTCAAATGAAAAAAGCGGGGACAGTCCCCACTTTAAAACATGGCGGGTTAAAAAATCAGCCGGTTGGCTGATTTTTATTGTCTTATTAAATATTTTTAACTTTTCCCGGCATCCTCCCATGCCGCAGTGATAAAATTAACTTCTTCTTCAAAAATATCCAGTTCGCCAATCTCTCCCGCCCCTAAATACATAGGCGTTGGACCGCAAAGAACCAGTGGTCTCTGTTTTTGTGGCGCTCCGCAGAAAGAACAAAACTCCCTTTCCAGATCTACTTTTCTACCGCAACCGTCGCATCGACATTCTCCGGCCATTTTTTTTGACACCCTCCTTTTTTTAATAGCGCGCCTATCTATATTTCCCATAATGGTACGGATCTGAAGCCCTGTCAAGTCTTTAATTCGCCAGTCTTTCCCTTATGGTGGAGGCTAGGTCTTTTGTCTTCACCCTCTCTTGTTTCATGGTGTCGCGGTCGCGAATAGTAACATCATCTTTTTCCAAACTGTCAAAGTCAACCGTAAGACAAAAAGGCGTGCCGATTTCGTCTTGCGAATAATAACGCTTGCCGATATTCCCCCTGTCGTCCCAATCAACCATTAAATCCTTGCGCAAATCGTCGTAAATTTCTTTTGCCTTCTTTACCAATTCCGGTTTATTTGCCAATAGCGGAAACACGGCTGCTTTATAGGGAGCCAGCTTAAAAGGCAACTTCAACACCACCCTCTTCTCTTCCTCGCAATAGGCCTCAAGAAGCGCCACTAAAACCGAGCGATCCAAACCAAAAGTCGGCTCTATTACGTGCGGCCAAAATTCTTCTTCCGTCTCTGCGTCGCGATATTTTAAATTTTGACCGGAAAATTTTTCGTGGTTTCTCAAATCAAAATCGGTGCGGTAAGCCAGTCCGTAAAGCTCTTTTCGCCCAAAGGGATATTCGTATTCAAAATCAACCGTTCTCTTTGAGTAATGCGCCCGTTCGCCTTCAGGAATTTCATTTTCGCTGATTTTTTTCAAATTCACACCCAAGTCCTTCAGCCATTCCCTCATTTCGTTTTGCCAATATTCAAACCATTTTTCCCAATCTTTTTCTTCAACAAAATACTCAAGTTCCATTAAATTGAATTCCCGCGTCCGGAAAATAAAATTACCCGGAGTAATTTCATTGCGAAACGCCTTGCCTTGCGAAGCTATTCCGAAGGGCAGCTTCCTTCTGGTCGTATTAAGCACCTGCTTAAAATTGACGAACATTGATTGCGCAATCTCCGGCCTGAAATAAACTTCGTTTGTTTTTTCCTCGACTGGTCCGAGAAAAGTCTTTAACATCAAGTTGAATTGTTTCGCTTCGGTTAACTCCCCGCCACAATTAGAACACTCACTCTCCACCTGGTCGGCGCGGAAACGTTCGTGGCATTTTTTACACTCAACCAGCGGATCGGAAAATTCTTTCAGATGACCGCTGGCTTCCCAAACTTTCGGATTCATAATTAAAGCCGCGTCTATGCCAACCATATCGTTTCTTGTCTGAACAAAGCGCTTCCACCAAAGCTGGGCGATGTTATTTTTCAATTCAACCCCGAGTGGACCATAATCCAGAGAATTCGCCAAGCCGCCATAAATCTCCGAACCCGGAAAAACAAAGCCCCGCCTTTTGGCTAATGAAATAATTTTTTGCATTAAATCTTCCATAGTATTTTACCTTACCACTCCGTCATTTACAGTATCATCATCCGGCAGGGCGGTGTCAACCGCAGGAGCTTCGCCGGAAATCTTTTGGCCGGTAAACTGATCTTCTCCGGTGATCGCAGCCTTACCGATTAATTCCGGAATTTTGCCCTTTTGAGAAACGCTCGGGACAAAAGAGATCTGGAATGACACATTGGAACCGGATCCTGAAACTCCTTGGCCGGCCGTCAAATTATCTAATTTCCAAACAACCTCGCGGGAATTAGAATCAAAAGTTAAGGCAGCGCCTTCCGGGAATATCTTGCCGGTTAAGTTGACTCCTTGGCCTAAAACTGCTTTTATGCGCGCATTATTGGCATCATTATAGTAATTCTTTGCCTGCCAAATAATAGTATAAGTGGTGGCCTTGCCAGCTTCTGGTGGAATGGGACCGGTGTTTCCGAAAACCTCATCGGCATAATATCCCTTCTGGATAACTTCTATCTTGGAATTAACCTTCGTTGTGAGTTCATGACGGGCTTGAGAAAGATAAATCCTGCTTTTGATGAGCGGATTCATATCTTGCGGACCAACTGCTTCCCAGACATCTTTTAAGCCGATCCAGAATTCCACCCTTCCCTCTTCCCGAGCGTCTAAAAACTGAAGGTCGGGGATTCTTCGCCAATCAAAGACCACAGAATTATCGCCGGCCTCAAATTCCCCTAAAGGAGTCTTTAATGTTTGAAAATCGAGAGATTTGCCCTCAAGCTTGGCCACTAAAAATAAATTGCGGAGCGGTTCCTCGCCGATATTTTTAAAGAAAATTTCGTAATGCAGGGTGTCTCCGGGGCTTGCGACATATTGAGGGCTTCCGTTGATCTGTTGCGATATATATATAGAAGGTATGACAATTTTTACGGCCCTTATTGATTCTTTCAAGACAACAAAAGAACCGGCCTGCCAGCTCCCCAATTGAGCCTTAAATATTTTTTCTTCCTATATCTCGCCGTTAAGGTTGCCTGAAATTTCAATCCTGCCGCCTTCCGCTTTATTCAGAAGAC
>JAUSHA010000049.1 GCA_030648815.1 bacterium
GTTTGAACTGCTCACCGATATTCCGTCTCCCAAAACAGATCCGCGCGAGGCAAAGGCGCAATTAGCCAAAGAGGTTATTAAAGTCTGTCATAATCAAAAAGAGGCGGAGCTAGCCGAGAAAGAATTTGAAAGAGTCTTTAGGGATAAAGAATTACCGACAGAGATCCCGAAGGTGGCGATCAAGGAAGGCGTATTAAATATTCTTGATTTATTAGTTGAAACGAAATTGTGCCCTTCCAAATCAGAAGCCAAGCGTTTAGTTGAACAGGGCGGGGTTGAAGTTGACGGGAAGATTAAAAAAGATTGGAGGGAGCAGGTAGAAGTTAAGCAGGGACAGATTATCCGGGTTGGGAAAAGAAAATTCGTTGAGATTAAGTGAAACAAAAACCCTCCGGTAACCGGAGGGTTTTTGTTTCACATCTCTTCGCTTTCTTCGGCATCGCTAGTCGTCTCTCCGTCGCCCGGAGTTTCTCCGGTATCTGGAGCATCGCTGTCTTCCTCGTCTTCTTCCGGAACGTCTTCCATAACGAAAGAATTCAAAATCTCGTCGTAAGACATATTTGCGTTATTTAATTTCTATTAAAAATAATCGACCTTGTATTGTTTCTACAAGGATATTATAAGGGCTCAAAGACCCCTGTCAAGCCCTCGAGCGCAGCAAACAGCTACGGCTAAAGCGTCAGCCGCATCGTCGGGTTTTGGCAGCTCCTTTAAATTGAGCAGGCACTGGATCATTTTTTGAACTTGCTTCTTTTCCGCTCGGCCATAACCGGCAACCGCCATTTTTACCTGCAAAGGAGTGAACTCTTTTGCAGAAATTCCTTTTTTCCCTGCGGCCAGCAAAATGACTCCCTTTGCTTGGCTCACGGGAAGGGCCGTCTTCAGGTTTTTAAAAAAGTAAACGTTTTCTACCGCCATAATTCCCGGATCGTATTTTTTAATTATTCCGTCAAGTCCGTCGCTTAAGATTTTCAATCTTTCCGGAGTAGTAGAAGAGGGGCTAGTTTGGATTGTGCCATAATCTAAACATTTTAATGTTTTTAATTTTTCAATTACTCCGTACCCGGTGATCGCAGTTCCCGGGTCAATGCCTAAAATTATCATATTTAAATTAATCTTCTAAATTAGAGTACACTTCTTGGGCCGAGTCGCTTTCGTCTAACGCTTCAAATAGTTTTTGGCAGGACCTTCGGGCCGCATCGTCAACTTTAATATTTTCTTTCGGCACCCAATTTAAGGAAACCGAGTCTGTTTTAATTCCTTTTTCTTCCAAATTTTTTCTTACTTTTTCCAGATTCTCCGGTTTAGTATAGATATCCAACATATCGTCGTCGTGCCAGTAAATATCCTCGGCCCCTGCTTCTATGGCCGACAGTTCCATGTTCTGTCTCCCTTCGGGAGATCCCCCGTAGGGGGACGATTTCAAACTCACAACGAGGGTGCCTTTCCTATCAAACATCCATCTTATCGCTCCCTCGCCGACTAACTTACCGCCGTTTTGATTTAAAATTTGCTTGATCTCTCCCAGTGTCCGATTTTTGTTGTCGGTGATGCCGTCAATAATAATAGCTACATTGCCCGGGCCGTAGGCCTCAAAGGAAACCTCTTCAAGTTTTCCTCCTTCCAGCTCGCCAGTGCCTCTCTTTACTGCCCGTTCAATATTTTCTGTAGGCATATTAAACTCTTTGGCTTTTTCAATGGCCATTCTTAATTTAGAGTTGAATACAGGATCGCCGCCTTCTTTGGCGGCTATTTCAAGTTCTTTGGAGTATTTAGAAAATACCGAGCTTCTTTTAGCATCGGCTAAACCTTTTTGATGTTTAACTGTTTTAGCGTGACTATGGCCCGACATGCAGTTTTTTCTTAAGTAATAATATCATAACTCCGCCGGAAAAAGATGTAAAGATAGCGACGGGCAGTAAAATGGAGGGGCCGTAATCTTCAAGCGGTTTGTTCCCCCCGATGGTGGTCGGTTCGGAATCGTTTGACCGAGTCAAGGTAGAGCTTGACTCGGTCAAGTTTATCGGGTTCACTTTCGGCAGAAGTAGAGGAGGACGGGCCTCCGCTACTTCCGATACACAGGCTAGACCCTGTTCTTTAATGTCGGTAATTCTGGCGGGCCCAATGCCGATTATGCGATCCATGTCGTCCACGGAGGAAAATAGTTTTTCCTCCCGCAGATTCATAATCTGTTCAGCGCGAGCTTCGCCAATCTGTTTAATTTTTATCAGCTCTTCTTTCGGCGCAGTGTTTATATCTATGCAACCCGAAGGATCAGCGGCCCGAGCCGGTCCCGTAATCAGCAGAAAAGAAAAAGTGAATAAGAAAATCAAAAGCCTCACAGTCATTATTTATTTTTAACAAATTATTGAAACGGCGTCCAATTTTTAAAATCATTGACAGAATTTTATTGGCATGGTATTGTGTTTTTGGAAACAAAATAAGGAAAAGGAGGGCTATGTGAGTCTGGAAAGTTTTCTAAGGTTTCTCTGGAGCCCGGCAATCTGGTTGCTTCTCGGTATCGGCATCGTCTGGTTCATGGTCTGGATAATTCGCCAGATCGTCCCGAAAGCGGAAGCCGAGGCGAGAAAATGGCTTAACAAAGGGGGGTTTATAATATCAGTAATACTCCTTGCCATTTTCATCTTCTCGGCCATCAACGCTGCGAGCGTGAATGTCTTTCCCCGGTTCGAACTCGATCGTAGCGGCGTCGACCAACAAAGCCAGGAATGGCAAGATCAACACAGCGGTAAATAAGAAGGAGGAGAACAGATGAAAAAGAGGGCCCCATCAGTCATGAGCGCATTTTTCCTGGTAGTTATTGTCTTAGCTATCGCATTCGCCACGATCGGTTGCACCCAAAACCAGTTCGTCGAAATCCCGGCGGGGTTTGTGGGACGTGTTTTGACCCCGACTGGTTTCACTGGTGAATTTCTACCCGCCGGTCAAGTCGATATCGGCATAATTGAGCCAAATACGGGAAAGCAGAATTTTCTGATACTGCTTGAAATCACCAGTGTCACCATCAAGGAGCAGTTTCTGGGCAAACAAGCAAATAAAGACGGCGAAGACCATCGAGTGACTACCCGAGATATGGTACCTATTTCGGTCGATATCCGGCTAAAGGCTATGGTTCCCAACGACAATAAAGTGTGGAACGATATTGTCGCCCAGGTAACGGCAACCCAATATACTAACAATCCACGAGTAAAGGCCGTCCGAGTGCAAGACATCTATGAAAGATTTCCCGCGATGGATGTCCGCGGTAAAGTCAGGGAAATTATCGGGCCCTATGAAAACTATATCGAATTGCTGCGCGCCCAGGGCATGGGAGCAGATGGAAAGAGCCCGCTTAACGAGAAGTTCAAAGCGGCCTTTATAAAAGCGTTTAATGACAACAAGACGCCGCTCACGCTCCAAAACGTGGAACTGAGCAACATCAAAGCCGACGAAGAAATTTGGGCTCAAGAGAACCGTAAAGCGGCCATGGTGTCGATTAAGATGCAGATTACGGAGATAGGCGATACGTTGCGAGATCATCCGGAATACCTTCAGTATCTGAAATACCAAACCATGAAGGATGTCGCCGCAATCGGCTCCCAAACAGGAACCAACACGATAATCATTAGTGATATGAACTCTGGTTCCGGAGTTTCGTCTGGCGATGCCGCCGTTATCGCTTACATGGAGAAGCTACTGAAAGAGCGGGCGGTTAACAAATTAACAACGCCACCGGCGCCACCGACGCCCGCACCCGCGACCACTCCACAGCAAAAAAAGTAATTACTAATAAAAAGAGGACAAGCGATGCTTGTCCTCTTTAAATTTAAAGCAGGTTTTGGTTGCCTTTGTATTTGATGCCTAAGTGGAGGTAGGCGAGCTTGGTGGCTCTATCGAAAAGATTTCTAATTATTTATTTTTAACAAATTTACCGCACGTTGACAAGATTTCGTTAATATGATATCATATTTTTGAAAACAAAATAAGGAAAAGGAGGTCAAAATGAAAAGGTGGTTATTAGTTGTAGTGGCAGTAGTGGTTATTCTCCTCCCGATCATAGCAGCTTGTGCCCCAAAATTAGTGTTGTCGACTTATCCACCCAAAGCAGAAGAGGCTACTCGGTTCTCTTGGACCGACAATGGAGTGAACGCCGTATATTTTCCTTGGTTTGGCGAAAGTTTTGTCAACGCTCTTGGTGATTGGCAACAACAGAACCCCAATAAGGAAATAATTACTCCCCCTGGTCCGGTCCCAGATATTAAGATCGGCTACACCGTGTTTTATAGATTTAAGAAGTAATAAAAAGAGGACAGGCGACGCTTGTCCTCTTTTAAATTTAAAGCAGGTTTTGGTTGCCTTTGTATTTGATGCCTAAGTGGAGGTAGGCGAGCTTGGTGGCTTTTCTGCCTTGGGGAGTTCTTTCCATGAAACCTAATTGCATTAAATACGGTTCATAAATATCCAGAAGAGCGTCTTGTTCTTCCGAGGTGGCGGCGGCTAATGTTTGCAAACCCACGGGACCGCCCTCAAATTTAGTAATCAAAGTTTCCAGTATCCGCCGGTCTCCGAATTCCAGGCCGGCCTCGTCAATTTCCAGAAGATCCAAAGCTTTCTTGGCTATGCTTTCAGTGATCAATCCCTGTCCCTCAACTTGGGCGAAGTCCCTCGCTCTTTTTAAAAGTCGGTTGGCCACTCTCGGGGTGAAGCGGGATCTTTGGCTGATTAATTTTACAGCTTCGGGTTCTATCCCCACGCCTAAAATTCCGGCCGATCTTTGGATTATTTTTTCAATATCGCCTGTTTCATAAAAGCTTAATTGGAAGGTAGCTCCAAATCTGTTTCTTAAGGGCGACGATATCATGGCGACCTTAGTGGTGGCTCCGACCAAGGTAAAACGCTTTAAGGGTAATTCCATGGTGCTTGCCATGGGGCCCTTTCCTATAATAATGTTTAATTTAAAGTCCTCCATGGCCGGGTAAAGATATTCTTCGATGATTCTGTTCAGCCGGTGGCATTCGTCTATAAAAAGGATGTCGCCTTCCGAAAGATTCGTCAAAATTGCCGCCAAATCTCCGACTCTTTCAATAGCCGGCCCCGAAGTCATCCTGATATTGGCTCCCATTTCTTGGGCGATAATGTGGGAAAGGGTTGTTTTGCCTAAACCGGAATTGCCGTAGAAAAGCAGATGCTCCAAAGGCTCGCCTCTTTTTTTAGCCGCGTCAATAATAATCCTCAAGTTTCTTTTTATTTTTTCCTGTCCGACATACTCGGCCCAAGTTTTCGGCCTCAAGGCTTGATCTAGGCTGATGTCTTGGATAGGCGCTATTGACAAATTTTTCATAATGGACTATAATACAGGGTCTGACAGTAGTGCTGGAGCTGGGGGTAGGAATATCTTTTGGCCGGATAGCCCAGGTCATGCTGAACTATTCCTCAGAGATATTCTAAACTTTATGTTCCCAAGCTAGAGTGTTGCCCCCAGCTCCAGCGCTATTTTTTATTCTCCCATGACTCTCTCCACCTCTTCAATAGTGGTGGAGTTTTTTAATACTTTAATGAACCCGTCCTGTTTCATCGTGACCATGCCCTTTTTTACCGCCATTTCTTTTAAGGCGGCAATGGACGGCTCCTTGATTATAAATTTTTCTATTTCATCGTCTATCAAGAAACTTTCATAAATTCCCAGCCTTCCTTTGTAGCCGGTAGAGTTGCAGTATTTGCACCCATTAGCCTTGGGTATTTTTGAGCTCAGTGTTAATTTAGCCGCTTTTATGGTTTTGGGCAGACTTTTTAATTCTTTATTCAATTTTTGCAGATCTTCAGCCGAAATTTTTACCAGACTGACGCATTTATCGCATACTTTTCTGACCAATCTCTGGGCAATTGTTAAATTTACGGCAGGACCGATGTTGGAAGGCTTCGCCCCTAAGCTTATTAGCCTGGCTATGGTGCCGGCCGCGTCATTAGTGTGCAAGGTCGTAAAGACTAAATGTCCGGTGAGCGCGGCTTGCAATGCTATATTAACCGTCTCAACATCTCTTATTTCGCCGACCAGAATCACATCCGGATCCTGTCGGACGATGGATTTTAATCCCGAAGCAAAATCGTATCCTTTATCCGGCTGGACCTGGGTTTGAGAAACGCCTTGAAGGTGGTATTCAATAGGATCTTCAATGGTGATGATTTTAATTTCCGGATTTTGGATTTTTTTCAAAAAAGCGTAAAGAGTAGTGGTTTTGCCCGATCCCGTAGGACCGGTAACGATAATCATGCCATTGGGTTTTTTAATTTCTCTTTCAATGATTTCCGAAAGATCTTCCCTTAAGCCGAGAGATTCCACCCCTATTAAACTTTTCGGGTTAAGGATCCTCAAGACTGCGGCTTCGCCTTTTTCCGCAGGCAAGGTAGAGGTTCTGATTTCTATAGCTGACCCGTCTATATTAATGGAAAATCTGCCGTCTTGAGGCCGGTCGCTGATATTTAGTTTTAAGCCCGAAAGCAGTTTAATGCGGGAAAGCAAAACATTATAAATTTCTTCGCTAAGGGCGGCCGCATCGTAGAGCATGCCGTCTATTCTCAATCTTATTCTGGTTTTTTCTTCCTCCGGTTCAAAGTGGATGTCGGAGGCGTTTAAAATTAAAGAACCGCCGAAAATTAATTCTATCAGCTGAGTGGCTTTTTCCGACAGAGATTGCTCAATCGCTTTTTTGAATTCAAGCAGGTTTTCCGCCGCTTTCTTTATTTCAGAAAGTCTGGAGGAAGAAATAGTGATCTGGCCGGTGATGTCCGTCATGATTTTACAAAATATTTAATACTTTTTCTTTGACGATGTTTAGGTCGGTTTCTTTTGAGAAGAAAAGAACACCGGCGCCCTTGGATGCGCTTTCAAAATTTTCCGCAATTTTTTCAGTTAAACTCCGATCGGGAGAATAGAAAATCCCCTTAGTTATAGCCGGAGAGGCGTGGCTCTCCCAGAGAATTAAAAGGTTGGGAAGGTATCTGAAATGAAATTTCAATTCCTCAAAAACAAAAGCAATGTCTTTAGAGCTTGCCCGACATTCCTTAAAGTCACTTTCTTTAATGCTGGCCGAATAAATTTCTTTTGATTCGTGGAGGTCTAAATTTTCTAATATCTTTCCCAGCAGTTTTATTTGCGACAAGTTTTTTTGTTTATAGAGATGCTGGATTATTTCCTGATGGTCGGCCCCCCATTCAATCAAAAGAGCGGAAGCCTCAAAAGTTTTCGGCCTGGTCTTGGGATTTCTGAAATTTTGGTAAAACCAGATAATGCCGGTGAGCAGGCAGGTGGACACTTCTTTATCAAAGAGGTCGCGGCCGCCCAACGACTTAATCAGGTTGGTGGTAATTTCCGCCAAAGATGAGGTTGCTTCTATTAAATTCACTTCGCCGAAATTTTCACTTTGGGACTGATTGTCAATATTTAAAATCGGCAGAGTCCAAAAATTTTGAGGAATATTTTCCAGAGACTGGTTCCCTAAACTGATCAGAAGATCGTACCGGGGATGGGTTAATTCTTGGCCCGGAGACGAAGCAAAAGAGACATCGTCGCGGTCCACCCGGCCCTTACCCATGGTAAGATAAATTTTTAAATCTTTGCCGCTCTTTTCGTAGCGCATCTGTGAAATTTCTTTTCCTTCCGTATCAACGGAAATGACGAAATTACCGGCGGACGCAGGGCGGCCATTTGCCAGAAATTTGAATTTTTCCGGAATGTCGCCGATTTCTATGTTTACATTTCTCCCAAGTTTCTTTAAAGTATAAAAGAGCGCCAAAGCCGAGCCAGTGTTATCCCCCTGAAGCTCCGGCGGCGCGGATATTAAGATATTTTGTGATCTCTCAATGAGATTTTTTGCTAAATTTGTGGCATCCATAAGAATTACTTAAAATTAGCTTAACCGAGACTAAATGTCAACAACTTTTTTAACAACCTCGCCACGGCAAACTCAAAAGTTGGGCGAGAAGACGGCCAAAGATATCTTGAAAGTAAAAAACAGGCGCGGGGCCAGGGTTTTGGGATTGACGGGCGGTCTTGGCGGAGGCAAAACCACATTTTTGCAGGGCTTTGCCAGGGGGCTGGGGATAAAGGAAAAGGTTCTTAGCCCGACTTTTATTATTATGAGAAGATTAAAGATTAAAGATTTAACCCGCCTGTCGGCAGGGCAGGGATTTAAGAATTTTTATCACCTTGATTGCTACCGCATTGCAAATTCGAAAGAACTTTTGGACCTGGATTTTAAAAAAATCATTGCCGATCCTAAAAATATTGTGGCGGTTGAATGGGCCGACCGCGTCAAAAAAATTATGCCCGGAGAAGCCCTATGGATAAATTTCGAATTTATTGATAATAAGAGAAGAAGAATCGTTATCGGTACCTTGAAAAAGAACGCAAAGGAGGTTCATAAATGAGTGTAGGTATTGCCGGTATGGGGTTTTACGTTCCGGAGTATAGAAGAACCAACCAAATGGTGGTGTCAGATATCAGAGAGGCCTTGAAGGGCACTAATTCTGATTGGTTGAATAAGACAGCAGAAGATATAGTGAGAGTTTCCGGGATCAAAGAGAGAAGGATAGCCGCTAAAAATGAGCCTTTATCTGATATGGCTGCGGAAGCGGCCAGGAGGGCCATAAAAGACGCCGGGATGCATCCGGAAGATATTGATGCCATGATAGTGGCTACTCTTACCGGAGATTGCGTTACTCCGGCCGCCGCTTGTTATGTCCAGGAAAAAGTTGGCCTACGTAATTTAAAAATGATACCGGGAGACTTTAATGGCGCTTGCGCCGGTATGGTGGGAGCCATGCGTATGGCGAAGGCTGTAATAAAAGACGAGGACGATCCCTGTCAAAACGTATTAGTGATAGGCGCGGAAAGAATATCGTCGTTGATTGATCCGCATCGGCCGGAAAGCTATATTCTTTTCGGAGACGGAGCCGCGGCAGTGATTCTAAAAGAACATCCGCGGATGAAGCTCTTAAAATTTATCGGCGGAGGCGATGGTTCTAAAACAGAAGTAATTAATAAGACGCAGAGCGGATCCCTTAGTTTTTTAGGGGGAGGAATTTTCAGGTTTGCCGTACAAAAATTGCCGGAAGTCACTCATCAGCTAATGGAATCGGTCGGGAGGAATTTAAATGATCTGGCATTGGTGATCCCTCATCAGGCGAATCTAAGGATTATTGAGGCGGCTAGGATTAAACTCGGGTTCCCTCCGGTAAAATTTTTCGTTAATCTTGATAAGTATGGCAATACGTCCGCCCCGTCTGGCTTTATCGCTCTTTGCGAAGCTCGAGAGCAAGAAAGATTCAAGGAAGGCGACTTGGTGGCGATAATAAAATTCGGCGCCGGATTGGTCTGGGAAGGATGTTTGATCGAAGCATAATAAGAAAAAAGGTTCCCCAAAAAAAGGGAACCTTTTATTTTTATGGTAAGATAACAATATGGAGCCTGCTAAGAAATTAATAATCATTGACAGCAATTCGGTTATTCATCGGGCGTTTCATGCCTTGCCACCCTTGACCACCAAATCGGGAGAAGTGGTCAACGCTGTTTACGGATTTTTATTGGTATTTTTAAAAGCCATTAAGGAATTTAGGCCGGATTATATTGCGGCCTGTTTTGATTTCCCGGCGCCGACTTTTCGCCACGAAAAATATAAAGAATATAAGGCAAAAAGAATAAAAGCTCCCCCCGAACTGTATAGTCAAATTCCTAAAACGAAAGAAGTGTTGGGCGCTTTTGGTGTTCAGGTTTTTGAGAAAGAGGGCTTTGAAGCGGATGACCTCATCGGCACAATCGCCGATTTGGCATCCAAGGCGGGAGCGGAAACCATTATTCTAAGCGGCGATACCGATAACTTTCAACTAATTAATCCCCGCGTTAAAGTTTACAACCTAAGGAAGGGTGTAAAAGATACTGTTTTATACGACGAAAATTTAGTTAAAGAAAAATATCTGGGGTTAGAACCGAGGCAGCTTCTGGACTTAAGGGCGTTAAGGGGCGATCAGTCGGATAATATTCCTGGCGTGCCGGGTGTAGGAGAGAAGACCGCAACGAGCTTAATTTTAGAATTCGGCACACTGGAAGCAATCTACGATAACTTGGCGTTAATCACTTCAAAAGTCAGAGAGAAATTGGCGCACAATAAAGAGCAGGCCTTTTTAAGCAAAGAATTGGCCGAAATAAAAAAAGACGTTCCGATTGATTTCATTCTTGAAAGGTGCGGTTTTGGGGGCTACGATCGGAGTACAGTTCAAAAAGCCTTAGAAAAGTTGGAATTTTATAGTTTAATCCCTCGTTTATGATAAGATATAGATAAGTTCACCCTGTTAAATAATTTTACCAAAGGTAAAATTATTGCGAAGCAATATTTAACAGGGTAAAGGTCGCAGAAAATTTTTAACCGATAATAAAAAAATGAAAAATAAAATTGCCATAGGAGCTGTTATCGCCCTGATTGTTTCTTTAGCGAGCTTATACCGGGAATTCCAAGGCGGAAACGAATTCCGAAACGGACTGATGAAATTAACCGAGAGGATAGATACCGAGTCTCAGAGATTAGACAAAAGAACCACCACCAATGTTTATTCCGGCGAACCGGTGGGCTACGTCATTGAATTTGAAAACGGCGCCACTTTTTATATTGCCGGAGATACCGGCCCGATGGCCGACATGACAATAATAAGCGATTATTTCAAGCCGGAGGTGGTTATTCTGCCCATCGGAGGATTCTTCACTATGGGTCCCGCTGAAGCGGCTTTTTCAACTTCTTTAGTCCAGCCCAAAAATTATGCAATTCCTTATCATTATGCCAGTTATCCAATGCTGACCCAGGATCCGGCCGAATTCCAAGATGCTTTGAAAAAGTATGGTTTGTCTGATCGTTTCTTGGCGCCGAAAAATGGTGAAGAAATAAACATAATGGGAGTAAAGTTTATTTGGCTTGGACACGCTTCTCTTTTCCTGATTTCTCCCGAAGGGAAAAACATCCTGATTGATCCGGCTACTCCATTGGGAGTATTCCCGGAAAAATACAAGGATTTTTCCGCTTTCGGCAAAGTTGACCTGATTCTATTAACTCATGGCCACCCCGACCATACGGTGATTTCAGACTTAAACGAATTGGGCAAAAAATATAGCCCGATATTCATGGCGCCTTACGAACTCGGCGCCTGGGTTCAGGAACATATTGATTTCCCGGAATCGGTTTTTGCCTTAGCCAATAAGGGAGCCAATATTACCGCTAAAGAATTCGCAAAAATAGGATACCCTGTGGAAAAAATAGGCAAAATCAAGATTTACGTGGTGCCTGCCAGCCATTCTTCTTCCGTCGCCCCGCAATAATAAATTATTTATCTTAAGATCCCCTTAATTTTCAATGAGAAGGTATTCATTATATACTCTTCTTTTCGGCACCCTTGCGTTTTTAGGGGTGACTGTTTTAGTCACCCTTTATTTCTCTATCCAAAGGGAGCGGAATGAGCTGATTAAAACGGCGGTTTCGGAAAAAATTAATTTAGCGGAGGCCATTGATGAAACGGTGTTCTCTTCGGCTTGGAAATTCAGAGTTTCTTCTATCCCCGGCATAGAAAATTTGTTTATAGGTCAAATGGCCAAAGCGAAAGACGTCGTTTACATAAAGATTGTCGGGATGAACGGCGCAGTCCGTTTAAGCAGTTTTAAGGATGAGGTGGGGCAGACAATTGATGACGCGGACATCCGGAAAGCACTGACATCGCAAGAAGCGATCGTTAAAGACAGCTTTTTCGGAGAAGAAAAAATTAAATTGATTATCTATCCGACCCAAAGCAATAACGATATTTTTATCGGTTTTTCTTTGCAGAGCATAGGGGACACCATCATCAGGACTACTACCCAAGGCGTTGCTTTGGGAGCAGGGTCCTTAGTCTTTATTCTTTTAGTATTGTTTTTTATTTTCCGTTCCATAACCAACCCGATTAAAAAGATAATCACTGTTTGTCGGGAGATTTCCAGGGGAAATCTAAGCGCCAAAATTGACGTAAAGTCAAGAAATGAAATCGGAGAGTTGGCCGACACCTTTAATGAAACAATTAAAGACTTAAGAATATCCTATGCTTCCCTAGAGGAGGCCCGCCGGAAAGCCGAAGAAGAAAAAGAAAAGACGCTAACCATTATCGCTAATTTTAGCGACGGCTTGCTGGTTTTTAACAACGAGAATAAACTTTCCTTAATGAATCCCCAGGCCGAAGTATTTTTACAGACCAAAGCCGAGACAGCGCTCGGGTCATTGATGTCCGGACTCAAGAATTTGCCGGGTTTTAAATTGCTAGTAGAGACGATAGAGAAAGAATCTCTGGAAATTTTCAGAAAAGAACTGTCAATTAGGGAAAATTTGATACTGGAGGCTTCGACTGTTCCCATGATAAGCGGAGAAGAAAAACTAGGAACATTGGTTATTTTGCACGACGTTACCCGTGAAAAAACGGTTGAAAAATTAAAGACCGAATTCGTTTCACTCGCCGCTCACCAATTAAGAATGCCTCTTTCGGGCATCAAATGGGCGCTGAGAATGATACTGGATGGAGATGCCGGCAAGATAACTAAAGGGCAAAAGGAATTAGTCGGTAAAAGTTACGAATCAAATGAAAGAATGATCAATTTAATCAACGATCTTTTGAATGTTGCCCGCATAGAAGAGGGGAGGTATCTTTTTAAATCGGCGGTTGCCAACATAGATACGATTATTCAATTTGTGGTCAATTCTTACAAGGAAGAAGCCGAAAGAAAAGGCGTTAAGCTGGAATTTGAAGTTTTAGAAAAAGAATTGCCGCAGGTAAAACTGGATGTGGAGAAGATGAGATTAGCCGTTCAAAATCTTATTGATAATGCCATAAAATATACGCCTTCCGGTGGCAGGGTCAAAGTTTCTTTGCGGCTCAAGAACAAGGATATAGAATGCCGGATTTCTGATACCGGCGTCGGCATAATTAATGATCAAAAATCAAGAGTATTTTCAAAGTTTTTTCGAGGAGCCAATGTGGTAAAAATGGAGACAGACGGATCCGGGCTAGGCCTCTTTATTGCTAAAAATATTATTGAAGCTCACGGAGGTACGATTTGGTTTGAATCGGAGGAGGGTAAGGGTACTACTTTCTTTTTCACTATTCCCTGTCTTCCCTAAAATATTAGAATAAGGTAAAGTGTAAACATGGACAACACAAAACAAGCAATCCTAATCATTGAAGATGACAAATTTTTGAGAGATCTTCTTGCTAAAAAACTTACGCAGGAGGGATATAAGATATCCGAGGCGATTGACGGAGAGGAGGGTTTTAAAAAAATTAAAGAGGAAAAGCCGATTTTGGTTTTATTAGATTTGATTTTGCCGGGGATTGACGGTTTTGAAGTGCTGTCAAGGATGAAAAATAGCCCGGAATTGTCAAAAATTCCGGTTATGGTTTTATCTAATCTGGGCCAAGTAGAAGACGTGGAAAGAGTCAGGAAGTTAGGCGTCGCTGATTATATCGTTAAGGCTCATTTTACTCCCAATGAAATAGTGGACAAGATCAAGTCTGTCCTCAAATAAATTTTTCTATGCCCGAATTGCCAGAGGTTGAAACAATCAGGCGCCAATTGAACCAAAAGATTGTTGGTAAAAAATTGGGTAATAAAATAATTGCCGGGTTGCGCAGAAGGGCTAAAATTTTAATTATTGATTTTAGCGACGGATCTAGCTTAATTTTTCACTTAAAATTGACCGGCCAGCTGATTTATAATAAGAAACCCTCGCGGTTCACCCGGAAGGTTTTTAATTTTACCGACGGATCAATGCTGATCTTTAACGATGTCCGTAAGTTCGGTTGGTGGAAAATGGTAAAAAACACGAAAGAATTAGAGCGAAGTTTCGGGCCCGAGGCCTTAGATGCAGACCTCCAAATTTTCAAAAGTTTATTAAAAAAACGACCGAATGCCAAAATAAAGCCGTTGTTGATGGATCAAAAATTTATTGCTGGCATCGGTAATATTTATTCCGATGAAATTTTATTCGCCTCGCAGGTCCACCCCTTGCGTCGGGCCAAGACATTGAAAGAAAAAGAAATTAAACTGATCCATCAAAATATCGGCAAAATTTTAAAAGAAGCGATCAAGCGCAATGGTTCGTCGGTACAATCTTATCTTGACGCTCGCGGCCAAAAAGGGGATTATGCAAAGTACCATAGGGTCTATCAAAAAGACGGCAAAAAATGTCCAAGAAGAGACGGTGGCATAATACAAAGAATCAAAATCAGCGGCAGAAGCGCACACTTTTGTCCTCTATGCCAAAAGCAGGCAGGTGTCCAACGTTAAACGTTGGGGTTGCGTTAACGTTTAACGTTGGACACCTGTCGGCCTTAAACGTTGAACATTACGTTAAAAGTTTTAAGGTATGATTATATTTCTTTACGGAGAAGATACGTATAGGAGCAGACAGAAACTGCGGGAGATTATTGAGCATTATAAAAAAATCCACGAGAGTGGATTGAATTTGAGATTTTTCGCCGGAGAAAATTTGAATTATCAGGAATTTGAAAACGAATTCAAGCAATTTTCCATGTTTCAGGAAAAGAAATTACTGATTTTAAGAAATGTTTTTCAGAGTCAGGAGTTTAAAGATTCTTTTTTAGAAAACGGCCAGAAACTAATCGACTCAAAAGACATCGTCGTTTTTCACGAGGATGGCGGAGTTTCCCCGAAAGATCCGCTCTTTGAATTTTTGACAGAGAATGCCAAAACTCAAGCATTCCAACCATTGGACGGAGAAAAATTAAGGAGCTGGGTTAAAAATGAGTTTGAGGCGCGCAAAACGGAAATTCAGCCGGAGGCGGTCTATCGGCTTGTTAATTTTACCGGCAACGATTTATGGCAGCTTTCTAACGAGGTTCAAAAATTAGCGTCATTCAGCAAAAAGCCGATTGAGTTGAGAGATGTTAACTTGCTGGTAAGGCCGCAAATCGGAACGGATATTTTTAAAACTATTGAAGCGTTAGCTTCGAGGAATAAAAAAGAAGCGATTTCCTTGATTCACGATCATTTGGAAAAAGGCGATAATCCTTTGTATCTCCTGTCTATGATCAGCTTTCAGTTTAGGAATCTTCTGATAATGAAAAAGACGGGGCGACTTGCTGGCCATCCGTATTTTGTCAGAAAAACGAGGGCGTTAGCCGACAGTTTTACTCTTGGGGAGATGGAGAAGATATATCGCAAAATTTTCGAGGCAGACCTTAAAATAAAAACCGGCCAAATAGATCAGCAGTTGGCTTTGGATTTATTGATTACTGAGATTTAGCAATCAATTTAGTTATTCTTGATTTTTTTCTGGAAGCCGTGTTTTTTTTGATAATGCCGACTTTCGCCGCCTTATCAAAGATTTTATATATCTGAGGTAAAATATCTCTTGCTTCCTTCGCTTTCTTTTGAGCAACTAAAAGCCTCGCCTCCTTAACAAGGCTTTTTATTTTATTTATATAAATAAGATTTCTCGCTCTTTTTTTAATGCTCTGGCGCAGAGCCTTTTTCGCGCTTTTAATAATTGCCATATATTCTATATTTAGCACCCTTCGTTTTTAAAATCAAGTCCCTATACATTAAAATGGCTCGGAATAAGAATCCCGAGCCATTTATTTATTTTTTTATGCCTATGGGGCAAGTAACCACCCGCACTACGCCGGGCACGGTCTTGATGGATGTTTCGACAGAACCGATTTTCTCTAACTTTTTGCACCGCACGATAACGACAATGTCATACGGCCCGGTTATTATATTGGACTCCGTCTCCTTAGGAACCCTCTTCTTTATTTCCCTAAAAACACTCCTTGTTTCGCCAACCTTGGTCTCCACAAAAAAATAAGCTCCGTCCATTTTTGCTCCTTTCAATTTCCTCTTTTATATCATACTCGCTATTGGTTTATTGTCAATAATAGGGTAGGATTTAATAATGATTTATTATCTCAAAGGAAAAGTCGGATTCAAGGACGACAAAATCGTCGTGCTCGAAGTGAGCGGGGTTGGCTATAAAATTTTTTGCTCTCCGGGAACGCTAAGGGGCATTTCCGGCAATCAGGAAATAGAAATTTTTACCCATCTTCACTTAAAAGAAGACGCCATCGAGCTCTATGGATTTTTAGGTAAGGAAGAGCTTGAGCTTTTCGAAGTTCTTAATAGTATTTCCGGTATAGGTCCTAAAACGGCGATGATGCTGTCTTCTCTGGGGTCATTGGAAAAATTAAAGGAAATCATGGAATCCGGGAAATTGCCTCCGGAAATTAAGGGTATCGGCCCAAAAAGGATGCAAAAAATACTCTTGGAGTTGATGGGCAAAATAAAAGAATTAAAAAAGCCCGGCGCAGTCGGTCCGGAAGACGATGCCGTGGAAGCCTTGGTTTCGCTCGGTTTTTCAAAACAAAAGGCGGGGGAAGTTTTGGCCAAAATTTCCGGGGATCTCTCCAAGGAGGAGAGAATAAGAATAGCCATCAAAGCACTGGGCCGTTCTTTGAATTAAAATGAAAGACATTATTAGAAAGTTTATTCCTCCGGTTTTGCTTGATTTCTATCATTTTTCATTGGCTTTTATCGGGGCGTTAATATATGGATTCCCCTCAAGAAAACTTAAGGTTATCGGGGTAACCGGCACTAACGGAAAAACAACGGTTGTGGAAATGTGCCGCCAAGTTTTAGATGAAGCCGGTTTTAAGGTTGCCTCTCTTTCTTCGGTGAAGTTTAAAATAAAAGATAGGGAATGGCCCAATACCTTAAAAATGACCATGCCGGGTCGTTTTAAAATTCAGAAATTTTTAAGGCAGGCGGAAGATGCCAGCTGTGAGTACACAGTTTTAGAGGTAACATCCGAAGGAATCAGACAGCACCGGCATAGATTCATCGATTTTGATACCGCCGTTTTTACCAATATAACTCCAGAACACGTTGAGAGGCACGGTTCTTTTGAAAAATACCGGGAAGCCAAGGGAAAGCTTTTTCAGGCTTGCAAGAATATTCATATTATTAATTTGGATGATAAAAATGCCGAATATTTTCTGCAGTTCCCGGCCAGTAAAAAAATAAACTACCGAGTCAGGGGCGGTCAAATTGAGTGGAGTCCGAC
>JAUSHA010000056.1 GCA_030648815.1 bacterium
TTCGACAAGCTCAGGGCAAGCCTACCGGTATTTTTCCCCCTATGGGGGATCTCTCGAAGGGAGATAAGCCTTCATCGCCCGAAAGAATAAAGAGATTCAAAGAGATTTTAGAAAATGAGGGCGTTTCCGTTACTCAAAGGCATCGTTTCGGCGAAGAGCTTAATGCCGCTTGCGGCCAGCTCGCCGGAAAGGACTTGCCCTGAGCCGCGACGAAGAGTAGAATAAAAAAATATGGAAAATCGTTACGTTTTTATTGATAGTAATAATTTAAACTTAGCCATAAAAGATTGTGGCTGGGAATTAGACTTCAGAAAATTTTACATTTATTTAAAAAAGAAATTAAGCAAACAAAAAGAGCGGGAGTAACCTTCGGACGAACCTTAGGTGTGCCCGCTCATCGTGATATTATCATTGTAGCAAACCAAAAAGACTTATCAATGGGCTTATATAAATTAAATAAGATAATGAAAAAAATAATTTTTGCTATTTTTGTTTTGGGAGCGGCTTTTTCCGGGTTCAGTAATTTTGCTTCGGCCGCGCCTGACAACGGGCAGGTTCACGACGGGGTCGGCGTTGATTTTTTTTACAGTCCGACCTGCCCTCATTGCGCCAAGGAGAAAATATTTTTAAAAGACCTGCAAGAGAAATATCCGGACGTGGCGATTAACCAGTACGACGTCATCAATGTTCAGGAAAATCAAAAATTGCTGAAGGATTTTTATGAAAAATACGAGGTTCCCAAGTCTCTCCAGGGCTTGGTGCCGGCCACCTTTACGCCCACCAAATATTTTATCGGTTTTGATGATAATGTCGCTAAGGGGCTGGAAAGTTGCTTAGAAGAATGTTTGGCGACAGGCGATCAGGAGCTTTCTTTATCTCATACATCAATAATAGAAAAAAGTTTCAAAATTCCTTTTTTGGGCGAAGTAAAAACGAGTAATCTATCTTTTCCGGCAATGGCGGTGGCGCTGGGATTCCTGGACGGCTTTAATGTTTGTTCTTTGGGCGCTCTTATTCTGATTTTGAGCTTGGTTTTGACTTTTAAGTCAAGAAAAAAGATCCTTATTTTCGGAGGGATTTTCATTTTGACGACGGCCGTAGTTTACGGATTTTTGATTTTCTTTTGGTACAAACTTTTTGAGGCGGTAGCCCCTTATTTGAAAATAATGAATCTTTTAATAGGCGGGCTGGGACTGGTTGGAGGTATTTATTTTTTCAGGCAGTTTTGGAAATCAAGAAAAAGTTGCTTAACTTGCGAATCGGATTCCGGTTCAAAAATATCTTCAAAATTCCTGCCAAAATTGCAGAATCTGTTTAAGAGTCCTTCCTCAGTATTTTTAGCGGCCGGAGCGGTATTCGCCTTTGCCCTCATACTCACCGTAGTGGAATTTCCCTGCTCGGCAGTAGTCCCCATAGCCTTCGCCGCAGTGATGGCGCAAGCCGGCTTGCCCTCGTCGTCATATATTTTATATATCGCAATATATATACTGTTTTACTTACTAGATGAGCTCATTATTTTTTTTATCGCCTTTTTTACCAGTAAAATATGGCTAAGCTCTCCAAAACATTTCAAGTGGATAGTTCTCATGGAAGCGGTTATCCTGCTTTCTCTGGGAATTTATTATTTATCGTCTTTATTCCATTTGGCATAATAATTAAAGAGCAATAAATTTATGTCTGATTTAAATAAAAAAGTGGCCATCGTCACCGGAGCCAGGAGAGGCATGGGCAGAACTCACGCCTTAGCCTTGGCGTCGGCCGGAGCCAAAGTGGTTGTTGCCGATATCTCTCAAGAAGATTGCGAATTGGTCGTTAGGGAGATTAAAGAAAATGGCGGGGAAGCGTTAGCCGTAAAATGCGATGTTTCTAAAAAAGAAGAAGTGGAAAAAATGGTAAAGTCCGCCGTTGATAAATGGGGGAGAGTAGATATTTTAATCAACAATGCCGGCATCGTTGAATTTAAGTCATTTATTGAGTTAACCGAAGAAGATTGGTCAAAGACTATGGATGTTAATTTGAAAGGATATTTTTTATGCGCCCAAGCCGCGGCCAAAGAAATGATAAAACAGAAGTCCGGAGTTATTGTTAATGTAGCTTCCGTAGCCATGGGCCAGCAGGGCGTAGGTATGCCGGGCATTGTTCATTATTGCGCTTCCAAGGGCGGAATTGCGGCCATGACCGAGGCCTTGGCAACAGAGTTGGCTCCTTATAATATTCGAGTCAATGCCGTTGCTCCGGGGGCCATTGAAACTCCGATGATGGAATCCGCCAAAAAGGATCCCAAGATACTGGAAGCAACTTTGTCCAGAATCCCTATGCGCCGTTTCGGCAAACCGGAAGAAGTCTCAAGTCTTGTGTTATTTTTAGCTTCAGATTCCTCTTCCTACATGACCGGCTCCACCGTCGTCATAGACGGCGGCTGGCTCTCGGCCTAAAGTTATAATCGCCCCACAGAATAGCGCCGTTTTATAAAAAATAAACCCCTCGCTTATGCATAAGCGAGGGGTTTCGTTTTTGGCTAATCCGGCCATTGATATAAAATTCTCCAAAACTCCGACAAATAATCCCGCGAGAAGGTTTCTTATGAGGGTGGAGAAAACATTATGAACATTACAGTCGTGAAAAGAGCTAAAATTCCCCAACCGAATGCTCCAAAGATTATTTCGTCTTTTCTCTGCGGAGCCCTCCTATATCCCCGATGCGCAAGAAAACAAATTATGGTTATTTCGGCCGCAAATAGTAATCCCATCATGAGCATATACCAATCAGGCACAATCCGGTACGCAATATCCATGATATCAATCCTCCGTCTCTTTATTTATAGAATTAGTATACACCCATTCGTTAAATATGTCAAGTTTTTGTGGGACTTTTATTTTCGGTTGAATTAGGTTAAACTAAGCTTAACCTAAAATGGCGGGAGGGAGAGATAATGATTTTTGACTTCCTGAAGAAACAAAGGGAGAAAAAGGTAAGATCGCTATTACGATTATGGGACGAGCTTTTAAAATTGAATCCCGGCAACATTGAGTGCCGAATTATTGCCAGAGGGATAAGAGCAGAAGATGTAAGAAGGAGGGCGTGGTTTAAGCTCTCGGGAAAGACAATAGAAGAAGATTTGTGTTATCTTTTAGTTTTTCTTGATAGGCATAAAGATAGAAAATTCAGAGACGAAGTTAGTAATGAGTATTATAAGTTATTCCTAAAAGAGAGGCTGAAACTTTTAAGACAGGGAAAGAGTTTGCCATTTAGGGCCACTCCAATAATTCGCGGCAACCGCGATATCACAAAGGAGATCCGGGACTTGGTTGTAGATCCGTCAAAAAGGAAAATTATTGAAGAGATGATAAGGTTGTCTGCTTAGTTAAATCTAAAAATTAAAAGACCCGGATTTTTTAAGTCCGAGCCTTTTTATTTTCTTATTCTTTTTTCTTCGGGAAATTTTTTCTTTTCAGTAATTCCTCCAGTATATTCCTTAGGCTACCCGCAACCGCCGCCGCCATTACGAATAAAAAGATTATCGCTATTATAAACGACCACGTACCTTCCATTGCGAACTTAGGATTGCTCAAAAGAGCAGTCATTGTCGCGAGAGCTAAGCCGAAGAATCCTAAACTTATAGACAACAGAATCATTTTCACCCTCCTTTTCCGATTTCCAGTTCTTCTTATAGTTGTGGGTTATCGTGAAGAGGCCCATCGCAGTCACACAAATGAGAAAAGTTTTTTGGCCGGGGGCCTGGAAGAGTTTGTTTTTCGCAGTCGAGACATATAATTTCCTCGGACTCTTCTCCACAACACGGACAGTATCTTATGGCGGGCATTTTATTACCCTCCCTTCCAAATTTTCTATTATTTCATTATTAATCTCCCCTGTCGATTATTCTAACCGTTGGCATAAAAACTGATCTTGGGGCGTCATGGTCGTACTTCGCCCGATTAGCCGACCCGATTGCCCGAGCCGCATCTTTTGCGGTATTAATCCGATATTCGCATTCATCGCATCCTGGATGTGCCGAAACAATAATTTCCTTGGTATTTCCCCCGACTCCAAGGGGGAGTCTATTTAATTCCATACGCCTTTCCTCCTTCTTTATTTGTACAATACAAGATACACCCATTTGTTAGATTTGTCAAGTTTTTGCGGGGTGAAAATATGGTAAACTAAAGTTAGTTGACGATATCTGGGATTTACGAAATGTTTAACGTTAAAGGTTGCGATCGTTTAACCTTTAACGTTAAACATTTCTCGTAAATCCATTAAATTAACATGAAACGAAATCCGGTTTTTGTTATTTTGGGGACCTTGGTCGGCTTAAATATCCTGGCTTGGACGGCGGTTTGGGAGTTGAGGGGGAGTGGGCTGGAGGTAACCTTTTTTGACGTTGGGCAGGGCGATAGTATTTTTATTGAAACGCCATCAAGGCAGCAGATTTTAATTGACGGAGGCCCGTCCTCCGCTATTTTAGAGAAACTCGGCAAAGAGATGCCTTTTTGGGACAGAACGATTGATTGGATAATTTTGACGCACCCGGAAAAAGACCATTTAGCCGGATTGCTCGAAGTTTTAAAAAGTTATAAGGTTAAAAATATTTTATGGACCGGCGTAGTCCGCGATACGGCGGAATATAAAGAATGGCAGAAATTGATTAAAGAAGAGAATGCTAATATTTTTATCGCTGAAGCCGGAATGCGGATTTTGGGAGGTCACGACCCCGCCATGGCGGGGTCCGACCTCAACGTTATCTACCCCCTTGAGAGTTTGGAGGGAAAAGAATCAAAAGACAGCAACGATACTTCCATTATCGCCCGATTGGTTTTCGGTAAAACATCATTCTTATTCACCGGCGACGCCACCCAATCCATTGAAAAATGGCTTGTGCGAGGCCCGACCCCGCACAACATTGATGTGGAGGTGCTTAAGGTGGGGCATCATGGGAGTAAGACATCTACTTCCGGGGAATTTGTGGAAGCGGTGTCGCCGGAAATTGCCGTGATTTCCGCCGGCAAAAATAATTCTTACGGCCACCCGCATCAGGAAGTTTTAGATAATCTTGCCGGAATAAATATTTTGAGAACCGATTTATCCGGCGACATAAAAATTATCAGCGACGGTGAGATAATGTTTAACGTTAAACGTTAACGCAACCCCAACGTTTAACGTTGAACATTATTGCCAAATTTCTTGGAAGATGATATAGAGATAATAATATGATTACACAAAACCCAAAAGAAGAGAGAACATTATTAATAGTAAAACCGGACGGCGTAAAAAGGGGACTGACCGGAGATATCATCTCCCGCATTGAGCAGAGGGGATTAAAGGTTATCGCCCTTGAAATGATTCACGCTACGAAAGAGCAGGTGCATGACCATTATCCGAAAGATCCGGCCTGGATCAAGCGTCTGGGAGAAAAGTCTATAAATACATATAAAGAGCACGGCATGGACCCGAAAGAAGAATTAGGAACAGACGATCCCGCTAAAATCGGAGAAATGGTAAGGTCTTGGCTTTTAGATTTTTTAACTTCAGGCCCCGTAGTTAAAATGGTGATCAAGGGTATCAGAGCGGTAGCTATGGTCAGAAAAATTGCCGGCCCCACCATGCCCACAGCCGCAGAGATGGGCACTATTCGCGGAGATTTTTCCGTAGATGACGCCGCCGCCGCTAATAGAGGCAAGAGGGCTGTCCATAATATTGTCCACGCTTCGGAGACCCCCGAAGAAGCCGCCCACGAAATAGACTTCTGGTTTGCCGCAGACGATATACATGACTACAAGAGAGCGGAAGAGGATATTATGTTCTAAGATGTTTCAAAAAAATAAAACCAGCCCCGAGAGGGGCTGGTTTTAGATTAACGACCGAATCTTGAGTTTCTCCTCTTTTGCCAACAATCTCGGCAATAGATTGGTCTGTCAGGAGCTGGAGCGAATGGAAGCTCGGTTATTGGAGCTTCGCATTCAGAACATTTCCAATCTCCTTTGACCATTTCTCTCGGAGGAAAATCTCTTTTCGGACGATCATCGTCAAATTTCTGAAACATAGATATTTTTTAAAAAAATAAAACGACCTTTACCCCGTTAAATGCCCCTTCGGGGCAATTTTTCTGAAAGAAAAATTATTTAACAGGGTGAAGTCTAAGTCGTTTTACCTTTTTGAGATACTTCGACTTAAACTTCTATTTGGTATTATACTCCCGTTGTATTTATTTGTCAATAGTGCTATCAATAATTAAGTTCATTGAAATAATTTTGCTTTTTGAAAGGAGAGCAGTATGGCAATTCAGCTTCCCGAAATGAGGAAGGATAAAATTAGAGGTCGCTGGACGATATCCGCGCCGAATCGCAGCGACAGAACCGCATCTCCGCTTAAAGTTTGTCCGCTTTGTCTGGAAAACGAAATTTATTTGCCGCAAAACTGTGGCGGACCGCACATCCTTTACGAAGAAAAAGATAATTCCGGATTATGTTCGGTGCGGGTTGTTCCTAACAAATTTCTTCTTCTGATGATAGAAGGGAAAACCGACGTCCAAAATATTTCTGATGTTTTTGATAGAACCGACGCCTTCGGCGCACATGAACTGGTGATAGATTCTCATAAGCATATTTATCCCATAGAGGCGATGAGTCCGAAAGAAGTCATGGCGGTGTGGCGATGTTTTATCGCCAGATATTTTGATTTAAAACAAGATCCGCGCATGAAATTTTTCTTTATGTTCCGTAACTATGGCAAGCCGGCCGGAGCATCACTGGAGCACCCTCATAGTCAAATAGTGGTATATCCGGTCATTCCAAGCGATGTGGGCCAAATGATTTCCAATTTTCAGCACAGTGCCGATAAGTATAACAGGTGCCCGGCTTGTTCAATGATAGACCATGAACTGCGCGAGAAAAAGAGGCTCGTCAGCCAAAATGATTTTTTTGCCGTCATTGAGCCGTATGCCTCCATGGTTCCTTACGAAACATGGATTATGCCTAAAAAAGTCGGCGTTTTTCACAGCCCATCATTTGCTCATTTTCTTAGAGATATTCCTCGAACCATCGAAGCGTTAGCCGAAATTATAATCGATACCCTTGAACGCCTTAATCGAGTTGTGCCCGGCCTTTCATACAACATGCTGTTGTATACGGCTCCTTACGGTGCCGACAACGAGCAGGGTACCTTCCATTGGTTTATAATGATTCAGCCGGTGATAAGCACTCCTGGCGGAAACGAAAAAGGAACCGGCATCTATGCCAACTCCGTATTACCGGAAACGGCGGCGGAGAAGCTCCGTTCAAGCAAATAAACAAAAACAAAGAGGCTTCTATGAAATGGAGGCCTCTTTTTGCTTGACCCTGAACTGCGCGAAGGAGTATAATAAATTAACCCTGCCATTCTAGTAGATTCTGGGACAAACATTCTTCCAGGGAGCCTTATATCTTGCTAGCCCTTGGGCTGACATTGCGGGCACCCACTTAGATTATTATCCGGAAGAATTCTCTAGGTATAGCAGGGCAACTAAAAAACCCTTCGACTTCGCTCAGGGTTTTTTAGTTCATCGCAGTCGGGGCGCTGGGAGTTGAACCCAGATCACAGGACCCCCAGCCCTGCATAATGGCCGCTATACTACGCCCCGAAATTTAATTAGATTTCGTGCTTTGAATTTTAGATTTACCCTTAGCCAGAGTTCTCTTGCATTTAGTGCAGACCTTGATTCTTTTGCCTGACGCCCCGCCCGCCTCGCTACGCGAAGCGTTGCGGGCAGGTAAATGCGCCCATTGGAGATTGGGTAATTTTCTTTTTTTAACGGTTGGGTTGTATTTGCCTCTTAGTTTTTTGAGGACCCAGGCCATGATCGGTTTTTTGCCGCAAATTGTACATTGTCTGCTCATGATTAATATGCTACCATAGAATAATTATGGTGGCAATATCTTTTATATTTTCCGTAGCGGTTCTGATTTTTTCCGTTATTATTCACGAGATTTCTCACGGAGCCGTGGCCAGCCGTCTCGGTGATCAAACAGCTAAAAACGCCGGCCGGTTAACTTTGAATCCTTTAAGGCATATTGATTTTGTCGGCACTATTATTCTGCCGATTTTTTTGATTTTGACGACCGGCCGGGGAATCGGCTGGGCCAAGCCGGTGCCGATTAATCCCTATAATTTTCGGGATCAAAAATACGGTTCTTTGAAGGTTGCTATTGCCGGTCCGGCTTCTAATTTATTGATAGCTTTGATTTTCGGATTGCTGATGCGATTTACTCTAAATTTTAATTTTCTTTCGCCAGCTTTTTTTCAGGCGATTTATTTCATTGTTTCCGTTAATATATTGCTGGCGGTATTCAACTTAATGCCGGTTCCTCCCTTGGACGGTTCCCATATTTTTTTCTCTCTTTTGCCTAAATCAACGCTGGGCGCCCAAATATTTTTAGCCCGTTTCGGATTTCTTATTTTAATTTTCCTTATTTTCTTTTTCCAGCCGTTCAATAATTTTTTGTCATACATCACCGGCGCAATTTTTCATCTCATCGTCGGCAGCATTTGACTTTTTATTTCAGGCGGGTAGAATCCAATGAGTACATAAAAGAGGAGGCCTGCGATGGATTATTTTCCGGTCTGCGTTAAAATGCTGCAGCCGGCGCTGGACGACCGATTGATGCCGAAACTGCGGCGAAAAATCATTAAGGGAGAAATACTCTCGGAAGAAGCTTGGCAGGAGGCCATCGCTTTTTTGAAAAGATTAAGAGCTGTTGAATATCTTTCCTTAGACGACCAGGCGTTGGCCTCGGCCTACTGGTGGCTGGCTATGACCAGGAAAGATTTTCCGGAAAGATTATAAAAAAAGGAGGAAAAAGATATGGAAAAAAATGGAAAAGTTCAGATTAACCTTACAGGGTTTGGCATAGTTGAAATGGATGCGTTGGGCGCGGTAAAGCTTGGCCACGAAATAATATCGGCCATAGTCAGGTCTGACGCTATTGATGAGCTAATGTCTCATCCGCCGCGCACAACTGCCGGAGCGGTAGAAAGAGATCTCTTGAGAGACGCAATGATTCAGCTCCTCGAAGAGAAGTTCGGATTGCAAATAAAGGACGATCTTTGGGGAGAAAAGCAGATAGTTTAAAAATCAAAGGGCGTCGCAAGGAGGGAAAAGAGATGGCAAAGAAGAAAAAGATTCAAATTAGCCTGGGCGGATTACTTGGTTCGATTGGTATTGACGAGTGGGCCGCATTGCAAATTTGCAATGATCTCCTGTCGGGCATAGCTAAATCCGATATCCTAGATGAATGTAAATCTTATCCGCAATCTGCGTTAAGG
>JAUSHA010000057.1 GCA_030648815.1 bacterium
ATCTGTTATAAAAAAACCAAGTTGAATAAATTCTTGAAGGCTCAAGAAGCAATTTCAAGAATTTGGCTCGTCCCTCATTAAACAAATTCTCCGGTACCCAGTCGTATTCCTTGCGGATTTGCCGTCCATTTTCATCAAATATCTCATCCGGCGCTCCTAGGGAAGACAGGTCAATATCAGTAATGAGTTTCGCATCATGATTAGTCAGCGGTATGGTGTGCTTTGTTGCTAAGATTAGATTAATCACTAATTCAATGAATTTATTCGGAAGAGATGCGTTTTTCAAAATTGTTCTTGCGAGTTCTGCGCTTCTCTCTTCATTATCTTTAGCTTTAATATCGTAGATAGCGTCATGAAACCAGATCGCCATTCTAACGGCGTTTATGTTTATAGCCAAATGTCCGGATATTTTTAATTCATCAAGGCAGTGATTTATGTGAGAGAGGTTGTGATAATGACGATGCGGTTCGCTATATCGCTCAAGAAGATTTATGTAAATAGGACTGGGACTGTTTTTCCCGCCGGCTGATTTCCATGCGTCCGAAAAATCAAGCCATCTTTCCGTCGGATCAACAATTTTATTTTCCACGGCGAATCTCCTTTAGTTTTTCAAGCACCGGATCGGGCACATACATTTTCATAATATCTTCCCATCCCTCCGGTCCGATTAACTCTTTTACTCTGCTTGAGCTCACGTCGGCGATCCCTTGCGGGGGTATCAGGAAGATTGTGGTAATACTCGGATCTATCTTACTGTTAAAGTCTCCGAGATCTCGTTCATCTTTATAATCTTTTTCGCTTCTTATCCCGCGAATAATAAATCTTGCGCCAACGGATTGGGCGTATTTGATAAGATATCGGTTCGGGTATGAGTCAATTTGAACATTTCTAAGATGCGCCGTTGATTTTTGGATCATCTCCAGGCGTTCCTCCGCAGAAAACATGCAATGTTTTTGCGGATTAGTTCCGATGGCAACGATGAGTTGTTCAAATACTTCCGCCGCTTGTTCAATCACCCAAAGATGGCCCAAGGTCAACGGATCAAATGACCCCGCGTACACAGCCAATTTTTTTCCCATTTTTTCTCCTTCGCCTCGCCATAGCCCGAAGGGCGTAGGCGGGCTTTCGATTGTGAATGTGCCTTTCCCAATATACCGCAAGTTAAAAATCTTGACAAGATGGCAATATCTGCTATAAATAATCTCGGTTCACAAAGAGGAGGCAAAATAATGATAGTGAAAATGAAAAAAGGTTTACTCCCGGACACTAGATATTTTTTACTGCAACGGAAAATTTCTGAATGTAGTAGAGAGGGTTTCATGGCATTGTCTTGGAAACACTCTGTCGAAGAAAAAAAACGCCTCGAAATTCTTGGCAATACAGGAAGTCAAATAGTGGAGAAAGTAGCACACCTCTCCGGAGTATCTGAAATCAGTATTTCGCCGCAAGAATTCTCGCTAAAGAGAAACGTGCTGGTTGGCAGTTGGGAGGAAGTTATTATTAAATTGACCGGAATTCTTGAGGAAATTTTTGGTGAAACTGTAAAAATCAGGCCTCAATAAAAGTAATAAAAAAAACACAAGGAAGAGTCCTTGTGTTTTTTAATGTCCCGGCAAGTCTGTAAGCCGAATTCTGTTCCGCCTCATCGGCGGATGGTGATAATCTATCTAGCCCCTCAATTACTCTCGGGGTCATGCGAGCTACTTTTAACGAAAGTTCCAAGATGAATCCCGAAACCTCCGGTTTGCTCTTGCTCTTAGGTAAGAATTTAGCCCCGACGCTCCGACCTTGCGTCGGAGGTCGGGATCCCGACTTAACGTCGGGACCGTTTCACCCCCCGCCTAAGCGGGGACTCGTCTCTGTTCGCATCTCTCGGCTTGCGCCGGACGGGCGTTACCCACTACCATTTTAACCCCACTTCGCTCTTGCGAGCTACGCGGGGTAAGAGTTCGGACTTTCCTCCAGACGCACAATTTCTTATGCGTCCAGTAATCACCCGACTTACCGGGACGTATATATTTTAACAGATAATAGGTTTATGTCAAGAACGGAACAGAAAAGAGCCTCCCATCGGGAAGCTCTTTCATATTTTTTAAGGACGCTGATTAATTTCTTCTAATATTTTCTTAACGACCGCTATTTTATCTTTCGCGTCGCGGATAGTGCCGCCGATCACAAATTTCGTCGCGCCTCTTTCTATCGCTTCCCGCGGAGTCATGATATATTTATGGGTGCCGTGATTTTTATCCCACGAAGGACGAACGCCGTAAACAATTTTTGTTAAATTTCGAAGATCGGGATAATGGGAAAGAATTTCCAGGTCTCTTGATGAACAATATATCCCGTCGGCTTCCTCTGCTTTGGCCATTTTAGCAAACTGAAGAGTTTTTTCTTCCGGAAAATCCGTGCCATATATATATTTGATATCATAGATACTAAGAGAATCAATCACCGAACCGACTAAAATTCTAGTGATTCTCGTCGTATCTACCGCAGCTTTAATTCCCGGCGGGCCGGCTGCGGCGTTTACCACGATATAGCTTATCTCGGTTGAATAAAGAGCATAATTGCCAATGGCCTCAATAATAAAATCGGGTGTCCCGGTAAATTGCAGATCAATAAATAAATTGACGCTACCTGCTTCTTTTCTGATTTCTTCAAGCAGAGGAACACCGTGCTTTAACAGAAGCGCGCCTAACTTATACCCCCAAACATTCCTTCCCAGTTCTGTAATAATTTCAATTGCCCCTTCTTTGCCGGCTTTATCTAGGGCCAGAATAATAGGGTTGCCGAGATTGTTTTTGTATAAATCCGGGATTTCTTTCATTTTTTCTCCTTTACAATGTGCTGTTGGTATAATATTATGAAGATAAATTAAATGCAAATCAGGCATATTTTTAATTCTCAAACAAAGACGGTACACCACGCCGCCGGCATTCTTATCGTCTCGGCTTTATTCAGCCGGGTTTTAGGTATGGCGAGAGATTGGCTCTTGGCCAAAAATCTTGGGGCGGGTCCGGACCTCGATGTTTATTTTGCCGTATTCAGGATTCCCGACTTTCTCTATCATGTCATAATTTCGGGAGGCATTGTTGTGGCATTCTTGCCTATTTTTTCCGATTTTTTTTCTAAAGACAAAAATGAAGCTTGGAAATTTGCCAGCAATGCCCTGAATATTTTTCTGCTTTTCTTGGTGGTATTTTCTTTGGTTCTTTTTATCTTCGCGCCAGCCATGGTTAAGCTGATTACTCCGGGATTCACCAGCGCTCAATTGGACCAGACCATTCTTTTAACAAGAATAATGCTTTTAAGCCCGATTTTCTTCGGAATAAGCTCGATTTTTTCAGGCATTCTGCAGTATTTCCATCGTTTTTTAGTTTACAGTTTCGCCCCGATTCTTTATAATTTCGGGATAATCCTCGGAATTTTATTTTTATTCCCGAGTTTTGGACTGACCGGCATAATTTACGGCGTGCTTCTCGGGGCTTTTATGCATTTTATGATACAGCTTCCCGCAGCTATAAGCTGCGGCTTCAAATACAAGCCGATTTTTAACTTGGGCGGCAAAGGCATAAAGCAAGTTTTTATCTTGATGATTCCCAGAACTTTAGGAGTGGCCGGCTCACAGATAAATTTAATGGTGATGACTTCCATAGCCTCAACCTTGGCCGTAGGTTCTATTTCAATATTTAATTTGGCCCAAAATCTGCAAAATATTCCCATAGGCATTATCGGTGTTTCTTTCGCCGTGGCGGTTTTTGCCCCGCTAAGCAGAAGTTTTGCCGATGGCGCGAAAAAGGAATTTCTGAAAGATTTTTCTTCAACTTTCCGGCAGGTTGTTTATATAATTTTTCCCTTCAGCTTTCTGATCTTCATTTTAAGAAATCAAATAGTGGAGATCATTTTAAAGCACGGAGCATTCAGCCAGGCCTCTGCCGATCTTGCATCAGCCAGCTTGGGGTTATTTTGCTTAGGCATTTGGGCGATATCTTTGAGCCCCCTGCTGTCGCGCGCCTTCTTTGCTTTTAAAAATACCAAAATTCCCGCAGTCACCGTTTTTTTAACAGTGACCATAAATATTATTTTAAGTTTTTATTTCATAAGGATTCTCAATTCGGAAGGATTTCTTTATAATGCGCTAAGGGGTATTTTTAAATTGGAGGGAATCAATGATTTAAGGGTGCTGGGATTGCCTTTAGCCTTTGCGGTTTCAGGAATCTTCCAGTTTATTTTATTGATGTTTTTCCTCTATAAAAAAATGGGCAATTTTAATTTAAGGGACATCCGGAGTTCAGCTATCAAAGTCATTATAGCCAGTTTTATTGCGGCGGCATTTTCCTATTTTTCGTTCTATTATATTTCATCTGCCTACCTCAAAGCTATTATCGGAATCTTAGTCGGCTTGAGCGTTTATTTTTTCGCCAGCCATCTTTTAAAATCTCCGGAAGCCAAAGCCATCAAATCGCGAGTCGTCGCCCTTTTTATTAAAAACAAAACCGCCTGGCGAGAATAGGTCTTGACTTTTCCGGTAAGACGTAATAGGATTCCAAAGAAAGGAGGCTATGAATGGGTATCGTTACGGTCGGCAATTATTCCTATATATCCCTGAATATACATGCAGATATCATTGAGAATCACGCCGAAGAAGTACTCGGTGCGCTTAATACTTTTGAGGCGGCTCATCCAGAATTAGAAATAACTAATTGGCAGATTGATATTAGGTATGGTTCATATCAGACGTGGCCTTATATCTATGGTATTTGGGTGAGCCACCGACCCAAGAAATAATCAAACCAAAATAAATAGGGTGTTCCTTGCGGGACGCCCTTTTCTTTTGGCGAAAAATTGATTAAAATGATTGAACTATGGATAATATGCGCAATTTCGTAATAATAGCCCATGTTGATCACGGAAAATCTACGTTAGCGGATCGTCTTTTGGAGTTGACGTCATCGGTGGAGGCTAAAAAAATGAGGCCGCAGTTTTTGGATTCCATGGATTTGGAACAGGAGCGGGGCATCACCATCAAAATGCACCCCGTAATGATGCTTTGGCATCATGGAGGTCCTGAGCGAAGCGAAGGGCAGGTAAGGATGCAATATAAGAATTATGTTCTTAATTTAATTGACACTCCCGGGCATGTAGATTTCAATTACGAGGTTTCAAGAAGCTTGGCGGCCGTAGAAGGGGCCGTTTTACTGGTGGACGCCACCAAGGGCATTCAGGCCCAAACGATAGGCAACCTTGAGCTGGCCAAACAGCAGGGTTTGGTCATCATACCAGTGATCAATAAAATTGATTTGCCCCAAGCCAGAATTGAACAAACCGAAAAAGAGATGGCCGACTTATTGAAGATTGATCCCTCGGAGATTATAAAGGTTTCCGGAAAAGACGGCACGAACGTGGAGCAGATTCTGGAAGCCGTAGTTGCGAAAGTGCCATCACCGAAAATGGGCGGAAACCCGACGTCCGCCCAACTACGGGCGC
>JAUSHA010000062.1 GCA_030648815.1 bacterium
TATTGAAATCTTCTATTATCTTTGTCCTTACTTTTTGGGCCTGCAAGTAATATGCCTCGTAGTATCCGGAGGATAAGGCGTAGGTGCCGATAATAATTCTTCGCCTCACTTCCTTGCCAAACCCCTCTTTTCTGGATTTTAAATAAACCTCCATTAAATCTTTTGCTCCGGAATCCGAATAACCGTATTTTATGCCGTCGTATCTGGCTAAATTTGCCGATACCTCGCATGGCATAATTATATAGTAAGCGGCCAAGGCATCATCGGTGTTGCGGGGAAGGCTGATATCTTGAATTTTGGCTCCTGCTAACTCTAACTTCTTTATAGCATTTTTTACGGATTTTTCGACCTCCGGGTCCATCCCTTTTATAAAATACTCTTTAGGCACGCCAATCCGCAGGTTTTGTATCTTGTCTCCCTTCGAGAGATCTCCCGTAGGGAGATATCTTGTATCTTGTATCTTGTAATCAACGCTGGTGGAATCTTTTTCATCTTTGCCGGCAATCGCTTCAAAAACAATTCTTGCATCTGCCACATTCCTTGTCATCGGCCCTATCTGATCTAAAGAAGAAGCCATGGCCATTAAACCGTAACGGGAAACAGTTCCGTAAGTGGGCTTTAATCCGACAATGCCGCAAAAAGAAGCGGGCTGTCTTATTGATCCTCCGGTATCAGACCCTAAGGCGTAAACCGAAAATCCGGCAGCCACGGCGGCAGCCGATCCGCCGGACGACCCGCCCGGCACCCTGCTTAAGTCATGCGGATTCTTAGTCGGAAAAAAAGCCGAGTTCTCCGTTGAAGCGCCCATGGCAAACTCATCAAGGTTTGTTTTTCCCAAAAAAACAGCTCCTTGTGATTTCAATTTTTTAATCACCGTGGCATCGTAAGGAGCGATGTAGTCTTCTAAAATTTTAGAAGCCGCCGTGCATTTTACTCCGTCAATGAGAATGATATCCTTTACGGCTAAGGGGATACCGCTTAAAATCGGTATTCCCCTCCCCTGCGAAATTAAATCATCAACCTTCTTGGCTTGAGAAAGAGCCGAATCCGGCGTAACGGTAATAAAGGCGGAAATCTTTTTATCTAAGTCCTTAATTTTATCCAAAAAGGCCTTGGTTAATTCCAACGCTGAAAATTCCTTTTTGACCAGGCCTTCGTGCGCCTTTTCAATTGTCAGCTCAATTAGATCCATTAAAAATTGATTTTACTTTTAAAAAACCTGGCAGCAATCTTTGGGGCCATGGCTTTGCCTCGTCTTTTCTCGTAACATTCTCAATCTTAACCGGATGACTGGTCGGCTCAACGCCGGCCAGATCCAGCTTTTTCAGTTTATCCACATACGCCAAAACCGAAGAAATATCTTTTTGAAATTTCTCAATTTCGGCCTCCGTAACGCCGATTCTGGCTAAATTAGCGGTATGTTGAACCTCTTTTTTTGTAATCATTTTGGCGGCTCCAATTCGTCGGTTTGAGAAAGGACATCGCTTAGTCCGTCCAAGTTCTCTAAAACCAGCCCGGCTCCCCTGGCTACGGCTGTCACCGGGTCTTCAATAATATGAGTGGGAATTTTTGTTTCTTTCGCAATCAGAACATCCAGGCCGCTTAAAAGACTGCCTCCGCCGGTAAGAAAAATCCCGTTGCGCATAATATCTGACAATAATTCCGGAGGCGTCTCTTCGACGGCGCTTTTAATGGTGTTAACGATTTGCCGGACCGATTTTTCCAGGGCTCTCCTGATGTCTTCATCTGAAACTAAAATTTCTTCGGGAAGCCCCGTTATTAAATTTCTTCCTCTCATGGGAAGATACTTTCTTTCTTTCATGGGAATAACGGAACCAATGCCAATTTTAATTTCTTCGGCGGTTCTCTCGCCTATCAAAAGCTTGTATTCCTCTTGGGCAAAGTTAACGATATCTTCGTTCAGTTTATCGCCGGCTATTCTCAAACTTTTTGCTAAAACTATCCCGCCTAAAGATATAACAACTACTTGAGCGGTGCCGCCGCCGATATCAACTATTAAATTTCCTCCGGCATCCTGAACCGGAAGCCTCGCCCCTATGGCCGCCGCCATCGGCTGTTCAATCAGATAGACTTCCCTGGAGCCGGCTGACAGCGCCGCATCCCTGACCGATTTTTTTTCAACTTCCGTTACGTTGCAAGGAACTCCGATGATTACTCTGGGCCGAGGGGTGAGCAGTAATTTCCTATTTTGGACTTTTTCAATAAAATATTTTAGCATCTGCTCTGTCACTTCAAAATCTGAAATAACGCCTTTTACCAAGGGCCTGGTGGCTACGATATGAGCGGGGGTACGGCCTACCATTTTCTTGGCCTCGGATCCGATAGCTAAAATTTGGCCGGTCTTTTGATTGATCGCCACTACCGACGGCTCAAAAATGACAATTCCCCTACCTCTTACATAAACTAAAGTGGTAGCCGTGCCTAAATCTATGGCTATGTCTTGAGAAAATAAAGAAAAAAATTTACCTAACATGAATTTCTTTAATTTTAACTAATTTGGCTTCTTTTTTATTACGCTCTTTTACCTCTACGGAATCTTTTTCCAGGGTCCTCTCGCTCACCACAATCCTGGTTGGAATGCCGATCAAATCCGCTTCGGCAAACTTCTCGCCAGCTGATTTATCTCTATCGTCATATAGTACTTCTGCCCCCTGTTTTTGTCCATCTTCGTAAATTTTTTCAGCGACTTTTACCACCTTAGGATCATCTCCTATGCGGACAAGATGAATTTGAAACGGAGCCACTTCCTTAGGCCAAATTATTCCTTGTTCATCATAAAACTTCTCAACTATAGTTGCCATAACCCTGCCAAGGCCGATGCCATAAGAACCCATCACGACGTATTTTTTTCCGCCTTTTTCATCGGAAAATTTAAGGTTGAATGCTTCCGAATATTTCGTCCCTAAGGGGAAAATATTGCCGACTTCTATGGATTTTTTTTCTTTTACCAGCCCTCCGCATTTCGGGCACTCGGCGCCGTCTTGGAGCTTAGTAATTTCTTTATTCTCCGAGTATCCGCATTTTTCGCAAACATAAATTGTATCTTCTCCGGCGTCGCATAAAACCTGGAATTCATGCGTATTATTCAGAGTGAAGTCTCCGCCGGCGGCCAACGTATAAACAGAATCTAACCCGCACCGCTTGAATATTTTCTTATAAGATTCGGCTACGAGGTTGTAATATTTAAATAAATCTTCTTCTGACGCATGAAAGCTGTAAAGATCTTTCATCAAAAATTCCCTGCCTCTTAAAAGCCCGGATTTTGCCCTCGGTTCATTCCTGAATTTAGTTTGAATCTGATAAACGGAAAACGGCAGGTCTTTATAGGAATTTATATATTTTGCCGCAATTTCAGCTGCTATTTCCTCGTGCGTCCAGCTAAGATTGAAGGCCGGCTCTTTTTTCCCTTCGGCCACCTTAAAAATAACATCTACTCCCCAGCGCCCGGTTGCCTGGAGGTAGTGCTTGTCGTGAAGCGCAGTCATAAACATTTCCTGTCCGCCTATGGCATTCATTTCTTCCCGGATTATTAAACCAATTTTCTGGATCACCCTAAGACCCAGCGGCAAAAAAGAATATATGCCTGCGGAATTTTTATAAATAAAACCGCCCCTGATTAAAAGCTGGGAATTTATGCTTTGCTCGTCCTTGGGAGCCTCTCTTAAAATTTTAGTAAACAGTTCCGATTGCTTCATATTTAAAATACTCTAGGGATATCAAATTTAACGGTAACAAAAATCATCATAATAATCAGCAAGGCGAAAAAAACCGAAGAAACTCTTTGTTCCAGTTTATGATTAATCGGCTTTTTCCGTATCGCCTCTATCGCTAAAAAAACCATTTTTCCGCCATCAAGCGCCGGAATCGGCAGAATATTGGCCAAAGCTAAGGCCGTAGATAATAAAGCCACCAGAAAAAGAAAATAATTTATTCCCATTTTAAAATATTCCCTCAATAAATCAAATATGCCCAAAGGCCCCATGAATTCAACCTTCAGGCCATCGGGGATCTTGGAAATGCCCAGCATGCCTTTCAACCCCATCGCCCAGCCCTGAATGACGCTCGCCGTTAAATCATATGTTGCCAAAACCCCCTGCAATGGAGCCCTATACCAAGAATAAGTTATTAAACCGCTTCTGGCTAAGCCTATGCCCAGGGGCCCTTCCCCTTCCGGGGGAGAAACTCGGGGGATTATTTTCTTTTCTAAAAGATCCTCGCCTCTTTTTACGGTCAAAGTAATTTCTTTGCCCTTATTTGAACCAATGAATTCCTGGAGGTCGCCTATTTTTTCAAATCCTGCGACAATATCGCCCACCATTAAACCGGCTGTTTTTGCCGGCGAATCAGCTATTATTCTGGCTATATGAACTTTGGGATTGGCTACGCTTTGATTGTCATTAACTTCCGTCGGAAGGCCCCAGGCGCCGGCGACTACGCTTAAAATAATAATGGCGACAATCCAAAAAGAAACCACTCCTCCCAAAACAATGGCAAACCTCTGCCACATTGGTTTTCCGGAAAAGCTATGATAATCTTCTATGCCTCCCTGTTCGCCATAAACCTTAACGAAAGCGCCGAATGGAATAAGATTCAAAGAATAAATAGTCTCTCCCTTCTTTATGCCAAAAATTCTTGGCGGATAACCAACTCCGAATTCTTCAACTTTGACTCCGAATTTTTTAGCCAAAATAAAATGGCCGAGCTCATGAATAACCATCAGTCCGATTAAACTGAAAAAAGCGGCTAAAATTGTAATTATCATAAAAATCAACGAATAGCGAATTTATCGCGAATATACGAATTCGTAAATTCGTAAAAATTCGTTATTCGCTGATTTCTTTTATCTTTTTTGCTCCCAAATCTTCAATTTTTTTATTGTATTCGTCCACTAATTTTTGCAAATCGTCCTTCCCTCTGAACTTATCATCTTCCCTGATTTTCCCCGCTTTGGTTTGCTCCTGAATCTCCTCCCAGGCCTGCTCTCTCCAGCGCCTGATAGTCTGGCGATTTTGTTCCTGTTTTTCTGAAATAAGACGCGCCAGATCTTTCCTGTATTCGTCAGTCATGGGCGGTAAGTTTATTCTGATTGAATCTCTGTCCACAACCGGATTGGCTCCGGTGCCTGTTTTTTGCAAAGCCGAAACAATCCCCTCCACATAGGATTTATCCCATGGCTGAATTAAAATTTGTTTAGCTTCCGGAACCGATATGGCCGCCAGCTGTTTCAAAGGAAACTTCTGGCCGAAGCAATCCACCACCACATCCTCAACTAAGGAAGGGTTGGCTCTGCCGGTTCTGATTTTTGACAAATCAGCCTCCAAAAAGGCGATGACCTTGTCCACCTCCGGCCTTATTTTATTGATAATTTCTTTGTATTCCATCACTTTCTAATATACCAGTCATTGACAAAATTATCAAATTTGATAGAATGATAAATCAGGAAAAAGGAGGAAATAAAAAATGGATACTGGCGGCAGGAGCGACGGAGAAAGTACTGGCGGCACGGTAGCTACAAGAGACGGGGAGTTATCTGTGGTAATAACATTTAAGCCAAGGGGGCAAAATGTCTACGTCACGATCAAGAAGGGAACTCGTCCCGTTCTCCAAGGAAATATTAGTATATTAGAAGCGCAAAATTTCATAGATGGCGTTCTCGAACAGTACCCATCAGACGATGATCTAAAATTCTTGGCACGTCATTATTATCATCTTAGGGCGCCTAACACATAACAAGCCGATAATTTAAAAGGCTCGCTAAATGATAGCGAGCTTTTTTTTAAAACTCCAGCATTAAAATTTCTAGAGCCAGACGCGGATTAACATTGGTGGTGGAAAGCAGATAATGCATACTCTGAATGGTTTTGAGAATTTTGATTATTTTTGCCTGGCTTGGATCAGATAATAATACTTCTCTGAAATAACTAAGCCAGGATTCCAGGGTTTTCTTTAAATTCTGGGGGTCATCGGCTAATTCTTTGGCGTGTTGGAACAGCTTTCCCAAATCGCTTTTGACAATTTTTGAAATTTTTTCCGCTTCTTCTTTG
>JAUSHA010000063.1 GCA_030648815.1 bacterium
AATTGAAAATTTAAAATTGAAAATTATTGACCCCTTTGCTGGCGAAAATGACTTAAAAAATAAGATTATCCGAACGGTAGGTAAGCCCGAAGAGCGTTTTAATGAAGATGCGTTGAGGATGATGAGGGCGGTTAGATTCGCTGCTACCCTTGGAGAAAAATGGAAAATCGAGTCAAAAACAGCCGAAGCCATTAAGAAGAATACTCCCTGGCTTCAGGCCATTTCAAAGGAGAGAATCAGGGACGAGTTTATGAAAATCATCGCTTCAGAAAGAGCGGCTGACGGTATTGAGCTTTTAAGGGAGCTGGGATTGCTGAAATACATTATTCCGGAACTGGAAGAAGGCTATGGAGTTGGCCAAAATAAGCATCATATTTATAGCTGTTATGAGCATTCCGTACTTTCTTTGAAATACGCCGCCCAAAAGGGATTTAACGACCACGTGAAAATAGCCGCCCTGCTCCACGACATAGCCAAGCCCAGAGTCAAGCATGGCGAGGGGCTTGATTCCACTTTCTATAATCATGAAGTAGTGGGAGCTAAAATGACCGTGGCGATATTGAGCAGATTGAAATTTTCCAATAAAGACGTTGAAAAAATAGCCAAGCTGGTCAGATATCACCTTTTCTATTATAATGTTGATGAAGTGACAGAATCCTCCGTAAGAAGGCTGGTCAGGCAAGTGGGTCCCGAAAGCATGGAGGAATTGTTGCAAGTGAGAATGGCCGACAGAATCGGTTCCGGCGTTCCAAAGGCCGAGCCGTATAAATTGCGACATTTGAAATACGTCATTGAGAAGGTTTCCAAGGATCCTATTTCCGCTAAGATGCTTAAGGTGAGCGGAAACGATATAATGTCGCAATTAAATGCGACACCGGGGCCGAAAATAGGACATTTACTGGACATTTTATTGGGACATGTCATAAATGACCCTGGAAAGAACGAAAAGGCATGGCTACTGAAAGAGGTTGACAAGCTGGGCAATCTGGATGAAAAAGAGCTTAATGATTTAGCCGAAAAGGGACGCGAAGAACGGGATAAATTAGAGGTGAAAGAAGATAAGATGACCAAAGGTAAATATTGGGTTACCTAACATTGCGCCTCGGAAAATCCAGGACCCTCGCAATGTTTTACATGAAACATCGGGGGTTGGTTTAATGGTAGAATCTACGGTTCGGGACCGTAGGAAGAGAGTTCGATTCTCTCACCCCCGAAATAATAATTTAAATAGTTGTACTCCCTGCCGATCGGCAGACAGAAATTTTTAGTGCCACGGCAGTCAGTTATTCAGGAAATTTTTAAATTTTCCTTTTAGATTATCCTCTAAAAGATTTTTAGGATAGATATCCCAAGGATAGATCGCTATCAAAGAAATTTTATTTTTACGGCAAAGTTCTATTTTTTCTTTCATTGCCCGATTATATCTTGGGCTATCATTCGCTAAGCCAAAATACTCAACAAATGTTTTTCGATTTTTGATTGATATCGCCCAATCTGTTTTATGATGTGTATTTGGATATGGAGTATTTCGTTCATGAGGTACATTATTTTTAGCGAGCCAATTATCAATCAAAAGTTCTGAAATAGAATCGCAGAGGTGTCCATCCAGCGCTTTAGTATTTGTTCTTTTATACATTCGTTGACTATCCGAGCGATTTGGCTGGAGGTTAGCAGCAATAACGGCATTATTCCATGATCCGAAAAACTTCCTGCACGAATCGCTTTCTTTTATTTCCCGTCTTGCTGGCACCCTTCCCAGCTCTTGAGTTTTTACCTTAATAATATTTATAAGCTCTTGAATAGTATACTTTGACTCCGCCCTACCCCTACATTTCATAGAGCAATATTTAGAATTACCAATACTTTTTTTAAATTGCTTGCCACAACTTAAGCAGGTTTTAAGCAGTGGTTTTCTTTTGGGATTTCGTCTGTTATTTACTATAGCGGCGCAAGAATGAGAACAATAATTATGTGGAGAAATTTGGTTTAAGGTTCTTTCTATCGGCTTTCCGCAGTTTTCGCAAGGCAATACCCCTCTTTTTATTTTACTCATAGAAAGACAACTCGTGGAACAGTATTGCCTCCAATTCATTTTCACGGCTTCATTAAATTGTCTACTTTTTCGGAAAAATTCTTTTCCGCAAAACTCACATTTTATTTTTATCAGCTTCATGTCGGAAAGAAGGTTGACCTTCTAAATTTTATATTATATTATTATACAATAAGATCATCTAAAATGGGAGGATTCAGCTCGGGTTCGATTCCCGGCTCCCCGACCAATGAATAACTTCGAAAGACAACCAAAATTTGAAACAAAGCCCATTATTGAGCAAAAACCGTTTGAAAATCCGGCGGTGCAGTCGTTTTTCAAAAAATGGTGCGAGATTAACGATTCCATAGAGCCGGTAGTCTATCATAGTTTTGTTAAAGGAAGAGAACGCCTGACAAACATTCTTGAAAAGAGACCAGACGGCAAGCAAAATCTTTATATTCCCGATGATTTGCAGCTATGGGAGATGGTTGAAGTTATGGAGGCGGTTGACCGCGATACTTTTAAAAAAAAGCCGGAAAGGCAGACGGAAAAAGTAGAAAAAATATTTGAATTAGGTAAAACATTTCGTAACGCAGGCGTATATATAGCCAAACGGCTAAATTCTATTGGACAAGGCAAAGAAATAGCAGGTGCTTTAGCCGAAGAATTCTACAATTACGGCGAATCGCTCATCCATAGAGAAAAAGCAAAGAAAGAGGTCAGCATGAAGGAGATTGCTTCGGAAAATTTATCTTCTAAGGATACAAAAATTATTGATCGCTGGCTGGCCGGAGACGAGCTTTATGAGTCTCGTCAAAAAAGAGTTGAAAAATCTACTGAAGCCGACTCTGAAGAGGCAGAGCGGCAGAAAACCTTGGCGCAGTTTTTCCGTATTGCCCAAAAAGCATTTGAACTTGAACAAAAATCCGGAGTTCGCTCTGATTTCTTGCGTAAAATTGAACGGGCGATGCAAAAACAGATTGAAACGCCAAAAAGAGAATTGGCGGGGTCTATTTTTCGCCGGGGCATGGAATTATTGCAGAGAAACATGCCTTTTGATACTTTGCCGGATTGGGTGAAAAGCTCTTGTTTGCACTGGCAGGACGGCGAAAAAACGCTTCGGGAAGCATTGCGGACAGATCAGCTTAAGTCTGAGCTTAAAAAGGTTCGGCAATCAGGCGATGTTGTAAAAATCGATAACAAAGAGCGCGAGATTGCCAACAGAATCCAATTAGCAGTGAGCAACTTTACATTCAAACCATCAGCGAATAATCCATCGGAAATAGTAGTGAACTCAACCATTAACTGTGTTGGAGCATCAATGCTTGGGGGAGCTTTAATGCGGGAAGTCGGGCTTAATTATTTGGTAGGCGATGTGCCGGAACATTCTATTTTATTTTTAGTCACAAGTGATGGCCACGTGGAATGGCGGGATATGTTGAACAGTCAGTTTAACGAAAATTTGACCGATGAGATGATTGTTGGCAATAAAAAAGACGGCTCGCCCATTACGGTAACAGATATTATTGCTTTCAGCCAAAAGCCCAAACCGGAAGGATTAATGCTTGACATTAAAAGTGAAAAATACAGAGATAAGCTTCCCTGGGTTAAAGAAGGACAAAGGCAATATATAACCTTGTTTGAACCGGAATACGGCCAAAAAATCCAAGTATTAAATAATACTGGCGAAGTCCTTTCTAGTCTTGGCCACAACGAGGAAGCAATTGAGGCGTATCGTCAAGTAATTACCCTTGATCCAAAATTTGCTTATCCCTATAATAACTTGGGCAATGCTCTTGGAAGGCTCGGTCGCAATGAAGAAGCAATTAAGTCATACCGCGAAGCAATTGCCCTTGATCCAGAGTACAATAATCCTCACTACAACTTGGGCATCGCCTTTAGAAATCTTGGCCGCAACGAGGAAGCAATTAAAGAGTACCAAAAATACATCGAACTATCTGACAAGCAAAAAGACGCTTATTGGATAGAACGGGTAGAGAAAATAATCGCGAAATTAGAAAATAAAAAATAAATTATGCGCCAACAAAGAGGACAAATTCATATTATTCTTTTGGTATTATTGATACTCGGCTTTATTCTATACATCAATTTTTCGGACAGGTCGCTTTTGAAATTTGTTCTGCCATCGTCTTCTCCCGTCAAATCAACTCCAGCGCCAAGACAATTAACACCCGGTGTTTCTCCGTCAACACCTTCTCCGTCAACACCGAGTGTCGCCACTCCGGCTCCGGTTGCTCCCCCAGTCGTCATTCCCCAACCGACGGTAGATACAACGCCGCCGGTGATCAGTAATTTTTCTCATCAAGGCGATGTTCTTCCTTCGGGAACCAGAGAGGCGGTCATTAGTGTTTCTACGGATGAGCCTGCCTCATGCAAGTACACCGCAAATCCCGAATCATCATCATACAGTTCAATGCCGTGGTATGATCAAACGGGAAGGTTCCATGTGAAAACAATCACGGGACTAAGAGACGGCGGGTCGTACGAGTTTTTTGTCCGCTGTCAGGATTTCAATGGTAATATTAATACCGGCAGTTATTTAATAAGCTTTAAGATCCAACCATAATTAAAATGAGGATTATCTTAAAATTTTCTGGCAGTGTTTATAATCTGATGCGTCAATCGGGTTATCACCCGCATGAGACAGAGAGAGAAAAAGACGGAGAATCGTCGTTTGTCCGTCGTTTGGGTTCTGCGGATTATCCCCGCTTTCATGTTTATGTTTCACGTGGGACCGAGGAAGTAATAATAAATCTACACCTAGACCAGAAAAAACCGATATACAAAGGCACGAGCGCGCACAGCGGAGAATACGACGGCGAGCTGGTAGAAAGAGAAGCCGAGAGGATTAAACAAATGTCAGCTTAAAATATAAGGGCCTGTAGTAAAACGGCATTACGCAGCATTCGCATTGCTGAGGTCCGGGTCCAATTCCCGGCAGGTCCACTCGACTCACCCCTCGCATTAGCGAGGGGTTCGCTCGTGGTAAACCACCAATAATTGATGTGGTATTTTATAATATGTGAGTCGAGTGCCCTGAGCGAGCATAGCGAGTCGAACGGGCACCGCTCTAATAATAGATATGCCGTTCGTTTATATTGCACAGAATAACAATAATAAACTTTATATTGGTGTCTCTAAGCATCCATATTTTCGGCTGAAAGAACACAACACAACACAAGACGAGGATCAGTATTTACAAAATCTGGAAATTTTAAGGTTGTTTTTCGAGAAGAACATCAGACACTCTCAGAAGCCAGAAAAAGAGAAATACAAATTAAAAAATGGCGGAGAGATAAAAAAGAATTGTTGGTTGAAAGATATCAGAAAGGATTATCTACCAAGATATAAGTAAAAAGTCCAAGAGCTTTGAGGACTTGGACTTTTATTTTTATAAGTTATCAAGATTCAGCCCGTCGATGAATTTGGCGAATGCGCCGGGTATGTTAGGCGCGGGCGTCTCGCATTTTTCTTCTACTCCTAAAGCCAATCTCGCAATTTCGGCCGCTTCTTCTTCGCTAATGACCCCGCTAAGTTCGAGGGCCTTAAGAAAACCAGCTAATTCAGAGATTGCGACGAGATATTGCAGGGCTAGCGAGGGTTTTTCTCTCGTTTTACGGCACACTTGAGCTAATTTCTTCCCAATTTCTAAAAGTGCCTCTTTATTGCACATATCTTCCTCCTTCTGTTGAAGATACAGCCAGCATATATCAATTTGACAATTAAGTCAAGTGCTTTATAATCCACAAGTGGCTCTTTAATAAGCGAAGGAGGCAGGAATTGAAATCAGATCTTCATTTGCACTCTGATTATTCCGACGGGAGTTTTTCTCCGGTGGAGATAATGCAAAAATGCAAAGATCGCGGAGTGGAAGTCGTTTCTTTGACCGATCACGAAAATGTTAATGGTATTCTTGAGGCAAAAGAAGCTGGGGATAAGTTGGGGATAAGAGTTATTCCGGGCATAGAATTATCCAGCGATTTCCAAGGAGGAGAACATCACCTCCTCGGCTATTTCGTTGATCCCAGCAATCAGAAACTTAAAGAGTTTCTGGAGATATGGAAAGCGAGTAAGATAACCCAGATTAAAGAAATTATCGGAAATTTGCAGAAATTTGGATTTGAGGTCTCTTTGGAGCAAGTGATTAACTCGGCTAAGGGGTCGCTTGACCGCTATCACATAGTGAGGGCGATGTTCCCTGACCATGAAAAATCAGCAGAAGCGAAGGAGGAGCATAGTCGGTTTTTTAAAAAATTTCTCATGGAGAAATCTCACGGTGGCGAGGGGCTGGCCTTCGTGGAAAGGAAGAAGCCGGATATTCAATCAGCGGTTAATGTAATTCATGACGCCGGAGGCATGGCTTTCTGGGCGCATCCTTTTTGGAAGATCAGGGACGAGTCAGTAATCCGGGGATTAGCCAAAATTTTTGATAGGATTGGCATAGACGGCGTTGAGGTACTATACCCTTACCACAGCAAAGAGCAGGCTGCGTTACTCCACAAGATCGCCCGAGATTTTTCGCTTTACGAAAGCTCCGGTTCCGATTTTCACAGAAAAGATGATTCTGTCAGGCAAATTGCCGGTTTCCAAGATTTCGGCATAGAAATAAATTTCCCATTTTATTTGGAAGAAGGAGGTAATACGTGAAACAAAGCGGTTGACTTTAATGTCAGCCGCTTTTATAATGCGGGAAGAGTTCATTAATAATGAGGTGGGACAGCAATGATTAATTTAAATGGGGTTAAGGTGAATAATCGGATTTTGCTTGCGGCCGGAGCAGGCGGTTACGGGGAGGGTTGGCCGCACCAAAGGCCATTTATTAAACTCGGCTTAATTGACCTGTCAGCTTTTGGCGCAGTGATTACCAGAACTTTGACTCCCGAATCAAGACAAGGTAATTACATTGACCCGTTTGAATTTGAAAATGCGACATTCGTGTCGCATTTATGTCGCATTCTTTCCGAAGAAAGAAAGAGGGTTTTAAGGAAGGTACCAGGCGGCTGGATCAATAATATGGGCTGGTGGAACGTAGGAATCAATTACTGGATAGAAAAGATTTACCCAAAACTAAAGGATGTCGCAATTATTCCCAATATCGGCGGGTTTGTTGTTGACGATTACGTGAATTTGATTCAAAAACTTAACCCATTAAAGATCATCGGCATTGAGATTAATATCTCCTGCCCCAATGTGGAGCATTCTTTGGCTAATAATTTCAAAGAGTTGGCAAGATTGTTTTCCCTCTGCCGAGAATCTTCAGCGCACCCCTTAATTGTTAAGATAGGCATAGATTCTGATTATCTCAAGATAGCCGAAATTGCCGAAGGGTGCGGTATAAATGCTATCTCGGCGATCAATTCTATTCCGATATTAGGTGGAGGATATTCCGGTCAGGCCATAAAGCCCATTGCCCTGAAAGTCGTTGCCGATTTAAGGAAAATAACGAGACTGCCCATAATCGGCGGAGGAGGTATTGCCTCCTTAAGGGATTGCCAAGAATTTTTTGAAGTCGGGGCCGACGCCGTTACGTTAGGTTCCGGATTTCTATTGAAGCCCTGGGAACCGACAAGAATAGCTAAAAAATACTAAAAATAAAAAGACCCGAAGCGTGATTGCCTCGGGTCTTTTATTGTTGTTTTTTTAGAAGGAGCTACTTTGTGGTAGGGCACAAAAGAAGCATATGCGGTTCTCTTGTGATTTTGAAGCAGCGGGCTTCAAAATTTGGTCCCACCAAGATCTCAAATCGATCTCCTAATTCGTTGATTAGGCTTACTTGCCCATGGAATTCCGGGTGGTTTATATCAAACCAGCTAAACTTATACCCAAAAAACCAGGTGGTGCTTTGGATCCTACGGAAGGGGCCCAGACTCCTAAAGGCGTCTACCACGGTGTTTTCGAAACTGCTCTTCCTCCGTTGAGCTTCTCGAGAACGTTCCCCTCTCCCCATTGGAACATTTGGACGTTCTTTTGGAATATCTGGACACTCCGGGTCGCCATACACGAGCTCGATTCGAGGGTCAGCGATAACCCCCAGAACGTGTTGCTCGATTTCTGCTAAGTCGGGCATATTTTCCTTCAGCATTACCCTAAATAGCTCCTCCGGAATTTGGATCGTCCCGCCAATTTTTTTTATTTTCACCGTTCTCCTCCTTTTTTATTTTTTTACATTCTTGCCAGTGAGCTCTTGAACCACCTAGAGATCCTCTCTAATTCTTGCATAGTCAATCTTTCGTCATGTTTTATGGGGGGAGTAGCATCATTCCGCATTTCATTCATGATTTTTCCTTTTTCGGAGCAGGGGGCGCAGGCATCGGTCGAGTTATAGATACTTAATTTGCACCCACAGTGGATGCATTTAGAGATACCTCCATACTGTTTTGGGGGACCAACTTTAGCCGCTTTTATTATTTTTTTCTTTTTCAAACAACTCCTCCAGTAAGAAAAGCATAGCATATCATTTATGATTTGTCAATATTGACATTAATTCCTATCCTGCTAAACTTTAATTAGTCCGTGTAGAAAACGGATTTATTTTTTAAATAACACAATCCCAATATTCCTAATTTATCCTAATTCTCCTAATACGCATTTGGAGCATTCGGATATAATTCGTAGATTGGGATTATAATATTTTATGGATATCAAAAATTTTACGGCGGCGATCGCCCAGATTGCCGAAGAAAAGGGCATCTCCAAAGAGAAAGTGTTTGAAACAATTGAAATGGCCTTAGCCGCCGCTTACAAAAAAGATTACGGTGAAAAAGGCCAAATTGTAAAAGCCAAGCTTGATGCCGAGTCAGGCTCGGTTAAGTTTTGGCAGGTAAAGCAGGTTTTAACCGAAGACATGATTTATACGGAGGAGGAGCTGGCTAAGATGCAGGAAGAGAGAGAAAAGGCCGCCCCCGAAGTTGGCGAACCTCGTCCGGATGAGTCTGGGAAGGTTCGCTTTAATCCGGAAAAGCACATCATGCTGGCAGAAGCCAAGAAAATAAATTCTAAAATTAAAGCCGGCGAAGATTTGGAGCTGGCTTTGGCAGCTAAGGAAGATTACGGCAGAATCGCCGCTCAAACGGCCAAGCAAGTAATCTTACAGAGAATAAAAGAGGCAGAAAGGGAATTTATCTTCTCGGAGTTCAAGTCAAAAGAAGGCGAGATACTCTCCGGCATCGTCCAGAGGGTGGAGAGCAATGTGGTTTTTATGGATATTGGCAAAACTCTGGGTTTATTGCCGAGAGAGGAACAGGTTCCCGGAGAATTCTACAGGCAGGGCCAGCGTCTTAAGGTTTATCTTTTAAGCGTGGAAGAAACTCCGAAGGGTCCGGCCATTCTTTTGTCGCGCGCCTACCCCAAGCTTATTTCCAAGCTTTTTGAGCTGGAAGTTCCGGAGGTTTCAGCCGGTACGGTAGTAGTGAAATCAGTGGCCAGGGAACCGGGCTCGCGCTCCAAAATAGCGGTTGTTTCCTTGGCTGAAGGCGTTGATCCCATTGGCTCAATGGTTGGCCAAAGAGGCACTAGAGTTTCAGCCGTGATCAACGAGATAGGCGGAGAAAAAATTGATATTATTAAATGGAGTGAATTGCCGGAAGAATATATCGCCAACGCCTTGTCTCCGGCTAAAGTTGTTGAAGTAAGAATCCTGCCCAGAAATAAAGCATTGGCTATTGTTCCGGATGATCAGCTCTCATTAGCTATCGGCAAAGAAGGCCAGAATGTCAGATTAGCCGCGAAATTGACCGGCTGGAAAATAGACGTGAGAAGCCCGGAACAAGCCGGAATAGTGGAAGTTGAAACAGAAAAGGAAGAGGAAGTCAAGGAGGAGAAACCCGCCTCCCTGCCTGCCGGTCAGGCAGGCGCTGAAGCTATAGCGGGCAAGGAGGAAAAGCCAAAAAAGGAGAGGAAAAAAAGAGTTCAAAAAACCAAAGAGGATAAAAATTAACATAATCCCAATCTACGAATTATATCCGAATGCTCCAAATACGTATTGGGAGAATTAGGATAAATTAGGAATATTGGGATTATATTTATCAATATGTTTTATATACCCATTATCGTTTCCGTGTTCGCCTTAGTCTTCACCGTTTTTTTGGCGCAACGCATTAAGTCAGCTCCTTCCGGTTCGGGAAAAATGGTGGCAATTTCCAAATACATCAGAGAGGGAGCCATGGCTTTTTTGAAGAGGCAGTACAAAACCGTAGGTATCGTAGCCGTTATTTTATTTGTTTTACTTTGGATATTACTGGGGTTCAAAACCGGTTTGGGATTTTTATTGGGAGCTTCATTTTCCGCTCTTGCCGGTTTTGCGGGCATGGTTACCTCAACTCACGCCAATGTTAAAGTAGCTGAAGCCGCTAAAAAAGGATTGGGTCCGGCCCTGAAATTAGCCTTTACGGGCGGATCGGTCACCGGATTCTTAGTAGCCGGATTAGGGCTTTTGGCCGTTTCCGGATTTTATTTTTTAACCCACGACTTAAAAGCTTTGATCGCTTTGGGATTTGGAGCATCTTTGATTTCCGTTTTCGCCAGACTTGGTGGAGGAATTTATACGAAAGCCGCCGATGTCGGAGCTGATTTAGTCGGCAAGATTGAAAAAGGAATTCCCGAAGATGACCCGAGAAATCCGGCTGTTATAGCTGATTTGGTGGGGGATAACGTAGGCGATTGCGCCGGCATGGCTGCCGACCTTTTTGAAACCTATGTGGTGAGCATGGTGGCCGCCATGGTGCTCGGCTCTTTAATTTTCCCCGGAAATTTAGCCGCCTTGCTTCTGCCTCTTTTTATGGGAGGCGTATCTATTTTATCTTCTATTTTCGCCAGCTTTTTTGTCAGGTTGCCCAAGAGCCAATCCATTATGTCGGCTCTCTACAGGGGTTTGATTGTTTCCGGGTTGCTTTCAGCTTTTGGGTTTTTGTGGGTTGTCAGAAATTTCGCTCCTTCTTTAGGATTTTCTTTTTGGCAGGCTTACTTGCCGGCTTTAATGGGATTGTTTTTGGCCGGCGGAATGTTTTTAATCACCGAATATTATACTTCCAAAAAATATAGGCCGGTAAGGTCAATTGCCGAGGCCTCTCAAACAGGGCACGCTACCAATATAATTACCGGGTTGGCTGTTGGCATGAAATCTACGGCTTTTCCGGTTATTTTGATTTGTTTGGGAATTTTAGTAAGCTTTTTAGCCGGCGGAGTGATGGGACTTTCCATCGCCGTAGTTTCAATGCTTTCTTTAGCCGGAATGATTGTGGCCATGGATTCTTACGGTCCCATTACGGATAATGCTTCCGGTATTGCCGAAATGGCCGGCTTGCCCGACGAGATCAGAAAAGTCACTGACGCGCTTGACTCGGTGGGAAACATTACCAAGGCCGTCACTAAGGCTTATGCCATAGCTTCTGCGGCCTTGGCGGCCTTAGTTTTATTCTCGGCCTACACGCAAGAAATTGAAAATCTTGGAACAAAAGTTTTATTTTTTCTTGAGGACTATAGGGTGTTGATCGGACTTCTTATAGGAGGTTTACTGCCTTACTTATTCAGTTCTTTTGCCATGACGGCGGTAGCCAAAGCCGGAGCTAAGGTAGTGGAGGAAGTGAGGCGGCAATTTAGGGAAATTCCCGGCATCATGGAAGAAAAAGCCAAGCCCGAATACGGCAAATGCGTTGATATTGTCACCAAATCGGCTCTTAAGGAAATGATAGTTCCGGCTTTTATTCCGGTAGTAGTCCCTGTTTTGGTAGGATTTATTCTGGGTCCCGAAGCTCTTGGCGGACTTTTAATCGGCAGCATTGTCACCGGTGTTTTTGTGGCTATTTCCATGACTTCAGGAGGAGCGGCCTGGGACAATGCCAAAAAATATATTGAAGAAGGAAATTTGGGTGGCAAGGGTTCGCCGGCGCATCAGGCGGCGGTAACCGGCGACACCATAGGCGACCCCTATAAAGATACTGCCGGCCCTGCCATCAACCCAATGATCAAGGTGCTTAATATTGTTGCCTTGATGATAGTCAGCTTTATCGTATAAGCTCATGCCGGTGTCAATTAAAAACATTCCGGATTACAAAAAGATTGCTTCCCAGATCAAGAGGGGAGAGGTTAAGGTTTTGCCCGAGGAAATAGAGAGATTAAGAAAAGAAAAAGAAAGGATGGAAAAAGAAAGGGTGAGGCAGGAAATTTTAGAAAAGATTTCCGAAGGTTCGGAGGCGGATATTCCCGCTGATTTAATAGAAAGGGAAAGAGGTTTGATTTTAGACGGCTTGAAACAGCAGGTTTCTCAAGTTTTCAGAATTTCTTTTGAGGATTACTTGAAAAGGATCAATAAAACGGAAAAAGAGCTTTATGATTCTTTATTGCCGGCGGCTAAAAAGAGAATAATCGGCTTTTCAGTTTTAAAAGAAATTGCCGAAAAAGAGAATATCAGCGTTTCAGACGAGGAGATTAGCAAAGAAGAAGAGGCGATAATTAAAAATTTTCCCGAGGCGCAAAATATTGACCGCGAACAGCTGAAAGAGTACACTAAAGATATCGTCAGGAACGAGAAAACCCTTAATTTTTTAGAAAATTTATGAATTTAATACCTACGGTTATAGAAAAATCTCAATACGGTGAAAGGGCCTACGATATTTATTCCCGCCTCTTAAAGGAAAGGATTATATTTTTGGTAGGCCCCGTAACCGACATGGTGGCTAATTCTATTATTGCTCAAATGCTTTTTTTGGCCTCAAAAGACCCTGAAAAAGATATTCAGATTTACATAAATACTCCGGGTGGATCCGTTACCGCCGGTTTGGCGATCTACGATACTATGCAATACGTCAAATGCCCCATTTCAACGGTTTGCGTCGGACTGGCGGCTTCCATGGGGGCTACTCTCTTAGCCGCCGGAGCCAAGGGCAAAAGGTTTGCCTTGCCGAATTCCCAGATCATGATGCACCAAGTGGCGGGCGGAGTTTCCGGCGAAGCCGTAGAAATTGAGATTACGGCCAGGCAAATTATTAAAATCAAAGAAAAGTTAAACAAAATTTTAGCCAAACATACCGGGCAATCGCTGGAAAAAGTGGAAAAAGATACCGACCGCGATTTTTATTTGGACGCCGAAGAGGCCAAGGCCTATGGCTTGATAGACGAGGTAATCAAAACTAAAGAATGATACCTTCATACGCAAAACCATTTCTGTGGTCTTATGATGTTAAAAAACTGAACTTGCGGCGCGATAAAAAAAGAATTATTACGAATATTCTTAACCTTGGCACTGCTAAATCTACGGACTGGTTGTTTAAAATATACAATAATAACGACATAAAGGAAGCGATCATTAATCCGCTACCCGGCGAGTGGAGCAAGAAATCTTTAAATTTCTGGAGTTTGATTTTGAATGTTAGGCCGGGCAGAAACGAGAGAATAATTGAATAATCATAATCCGTTATGTTTTACAATATTTTAGATCAAAAACGGCTAAAATTGCTCCCCCTTTTTAAAGGTTTTAAAAAAGATTTTTATCTCGGAGGCGGCACTGCTTTAGCCTTGCAGATTGGCCATAGAGATAGCGTCGATTTTGACTTTTTTGGTTCAAAAGAAATAGATACTAAAAATTTATTCATCGGGCTCAAAAAAATTTTTAAGGAGCGGAATATTTTAAAAATTCAGGAAGAGGACAATACCTTAGCCGTGTTAGCTGACGATACTGTAAAGATGAGTTTTTTCGGCTATCCGTACAAATTAATTGATAAAATTACCGAAGAAAAGAATATAAGATTAGCTTCAATTCAAGACATCGGATGCATGAAGCTGTCGGCTATTACCAGTCGAGCCACCAATAAAGATTACATTGATTTATATTATATTTTGCAAAGAATAAGTCTTAAGGATTTACTAGAGGGAGCCTCCCGAAAATTTTACGATTTAGACAGAAACTTAATTTTGAAAAGTTTAGTTTATTTCAAAGATGTCGACGCAAAGGATATTAATTTTAAAAACAATAATTACGTCGATTTCAAAGAAGTAAAGAAATTTTTAGAGAAAGAAACAAGAAAGATAATTTGATGATCCGCATCATTGTTAGTTTTCCACAGATCCCATTGATTAGGAGTTTTTTGTTTAAGTGGTAATATAAAGATATAAAACACCCATGGACAAAAAACTTTCCAAATACCTTCCCCAGATTATCGCCATGCTTTTTCTGGCCGGTTTTGTCGCCTACGCCTGGACAGAGCCGAGCGTAACCCCGCCCGGAGGCAACGTTGACGCGCCGATAAATGTCGGGCCGGCTGGCCAATCTAAAGAAGGAGGATTAATTTTAAATACCGGCGGAGCACCTACCGCCCTGATTATTAATGGTAAGGTTCTTTTTAACGATATTAACGGTACGCTTCGGGGGAAATTTGATCCTTCAGTAGTACCGGGGACCGCAGCTGGCACTGGCGCCGACGGCGCTCTTGTCGTGAGCGCTACTACAAAAACCGACGGAGTAAAAACCGGTCTGTCGGTTAATTCAAACGTCGGCCAAAAAGTTGTCAATGTTTCTTCTATTGCCGGTTTTGCCGCCAATCAGGAAGTTCTGATTATTCAAATGACGGGAACCGGCGCCGGAAACTACGAACCGCGCCGGATTAATTCTGTGGGCGCGGGAATTTTGAATTTAACTGAAAATCTTACCAATACCTATACTAACGATGTTGCGAGCAAGGCGCAGATAATTAGAATTCCGCAATATACTACAGTAACAGTTAATAGCGGCGGAACAATTACGGCTGATGATTGGAACGGAGCTATTGGCGGAATTGTCTTTTTTCGAGCTAATACTTCAGTAACTATTAATAGCGGAGGAAAGATTATGGCGGATTATTTGGGGTTTGCCGGAGGAGCGGGAGGAAATACTCCTGGCGCTTTCGGCACTGGGGGAGTACCAGGCGCTTGCTATCCTGGCACGGCGGGTGGTTCTGGCTCTAATGGCAGTGCGGGAGCTGGGCTAAGCGGATCTATTAGCGGCGGCGGAGGAGGTTCTGGCGGTGGAGGAGGCAATGGGGTCATTTCAGCAAGCCTTTGCTCTCGTGGCGGCGGAGGAGGAGGAATGGGTGGAAATGGTGCTGGTGGCCAATATGTATTAACCGGCACCAACGGTAATTCTGGCGCTGTCGGCGGGATGGGAGGTCTATATGATGAGTATACTGGCGCTGGCGGCTCAGGTGGCGTCGGCGGAATTTCCGGGACTTCTTACGGCAGTGCTAATTTGTCAACTATATTTTTTGGTTCTGGCGGAGGAGGAGGAGGAGCCGGAGGCGGAGGAGGAGGAGGAACAAGCGGCAATACCAGTGGAAGTGGAGGCAATGGAGGTTTGGGTGGCTATGGTGGCGGAACAGGAGGCAAGGGAGCAGGCATTATTTATATAAACACGCCGAGCCTAACCAATAATGGAATTATTTCAAACAATGGTGGTAACGGCATTTCACCTAGTATAGCGCCCACTGGTGGGAATATTGGCGCCAATACAATTTACTCTAACAGCCCTGGCGGGACTGGCGGTGGCGGAGGAGGAAGTGCGGCCGGTGGCGGAGGAGGCGCTGGCGGAAGTATATATTTGAATGTTCAAACTGTTAATCTCGGGACCGTCACTGCTCTCGGAGGAAATTATGGAGGCGTTTCCTTTACTGGCGGTGCCGGCGGTGGCGGAGGGTTTAATGCAAATAGCAATTGTAACTATCTGAGTGGTGGTGGCGGCGGAGGCGGCGGTTTCGCGGGCGGATCGGGCGGCTGGCGGTCGGATGCTTGTCCATATCCGAACTACAATGGATCAGCTGGCGGTTCGGTTACGCCTAGCGGGGGCGTCGGCAGTAACGGCCGGATTGTTGTAACGGGAACCGTTAACGGTTCTTCTAACCCTTCATACACTCTCGGGGCTTATAGTGGCGTTTCTTCCCCTACTGGTTACGGGACTTTATATATTGGCGCTATAAATACGGCCAGCGCTGATATTGCCGAATACGTTGGAAATGAGGAATTAATTTCCGTCGGTTCTTTGGTGGGGATAAACACGACGACCGGTAAGGCGCGAAAATATCGGCCCGGAGATGAATTTTTAGGAATAGCTTCAAATAGCAGCGGATTTGTAGGAAACGCCGGTTTATTTGTTGAAAATAATTTTAACTATACCTTGGTTGGCATTTTGGGGCAGTTAGAATTTAATAAAGACGAAGCGATTATTCAAAACAGAATTATCTACACTAAGGACGGAAAAAAGATAGGCATATTGCTTGATAACGGAAAAATATTTTTGAAATAGAAATCTTATATTTTTTATGGTCGCTAGAAGGTTTAAAATTTTAATAATAATACTATCGGCGTTATTAGTTTTATTTTTAGCGCTGAGTATATATTTCTATTTAGTTTTAAAACTAGAAAAAGAAAAAAAGATTTTTGTTCCTCAACCACAATCTAAAGAAAAAACAATGGAAGATATTTTAAAGAGCTTAACGGTTTTAGCTGATAAGACAAAGGCTCCGGTTTCGGAAAAAATATTGAAAAGTTTGACTGCGCCAAAAGAAAAATTTCAAAAAGTTTCAGAGGATGTTTTAAAAAGTTTAACCGCCCAAAAATGAAAATTAAAATTTCCAAATACCTTCCCCAGATTATCGCCACACTTTTTTTAGCAGGTTTTGTCGCCTACGCCTGGACAGAGCCGAGTGTAGCGCCGCCGGGGGAAAATGTTGACGCGCCGATAAATGTCGGGATAACCAGCCAGACTAAACAGGGAGACCTCATTATAAATCCTGGCAAAGTGGGAATCGGCACAGCGAGCCCCCAAGGACTGCTTGATGTTAATTCTGCTTTGGTTATTACCAAAGAGGCAAATCTAAGTTTGTTGTCAGTAGAAACTTCGTATCAAAATCCTAGCACCGGCGTAGATGCCGGAGGAGGAGGCGCGGTTTGGTCAACTCCTCAAAATATAGCGGCAAGCGATAATCTCTACGCTAATTCCAGCGCCAATTCGGGCAATTCCAATTTTTTAAAAGCAACCGGATTTAATTTTTCAATTCCGAACGGTTCCCAGATTGAAGGCATTGAAGTTGAAATTGAGGGTTATTATTATTGTGTGTGGCCAGGCTGTTTCGCCACGCTTAATTCTGTTAGATTATTGAAAAATAACGTATCGGTCGGAACAACCAAAAATACTTCTTCTTTTAATCTAAATATTGAAGCAAATTATTTTCTAGGCAATGTAAACGACGTTTGGGGAGAATCTTGGACAGCTAACGATATTAATAATTCTAATTTCGGCGTTGTCTTCCAGGCTTTCCTTCTTGGTTCTATAGACGGTGACGGGGACACGCATCCTGCCGGTGTTCGTTTGGATAATGTTCAAATTAAAATTTCTTACAGGCCGCCGATCGGAGGAGAATCCGGCGTAGCAAAAATGGGGCAGGCGACAATTTACGGTGACGGAAGAATAAGCACTAATCTCAACGCCGACAAGTTGGATAATCTTCACGCTTCGGAAATAGGGAAAACCGCTTTGAATGGACGAGTGGAGCTTACTTATAGCACGGCACCTTGCGGGATTTCGACGTCACTGCCAGGCTATCCTGTAACCTGCTCTTCCCTCCCGCCCGGGCAATGCGCGATTGCCGGGACGAAAATTACGTCCGCCACCAATAATGTTTATAACTGTAATTGGTACGGGCCGTCTTGTCCGTCGGGGTATCAATTTGTTACAGTCTTTCCTCTTTTTTCAAACTCAGGCACCCCCAATATAGCAATTTATACCTGCTACAAAAATCCATGATCAAAAAGAAATTAGTGATCATTGTTTTGTCAGTCGCGCTTCTTTTTGCGGTCGCTTTTCTTTGGCGGGTATCGGGATACGGGCAAAATTTAATTTGCTTTTTCGCGAAGCAAAAATGCCTACTGGTTGACCTTGAAAAATTTATTGTAATAAAAAAACAAGGAACGAACTTAAATATTTCTCAAATCTCCGTAGAAAATCTAAAACAGGGGAATAGCGGCAAAGTGGAATTGTTAATAAATTTGGAAAAGAAACCGCCCGAAATTTCCTGGCCGGAGAAATATTCCTTACAATCGATAAAGCTTGAAGATCTGGGTGGCGGCGTATTTACTGAAGATAATCGGATTATCGACGAGCTATTTTTCGAAGATAAAAAACCGGCAAACAATTCTTTCCTACTCGGTCAGACGCCGGAAGGAGATAAGTTAGACCCGGAGAAATTTCCGCCTTTGGAAAAAACCGGTTTTCATCGATATTTGGTCACGGTAATTTTAGAAAAGAGTGGCAAAATATATAATGGAGTTTACGGGTTTACCTATTAAATATGTTCAAAAAATTCCTTCCGCAAATTATCGCCTCTTTATTTCTCGCCGGGTTTGTCGCTTACGCCTGGACGGAGCCGAGCTCTGCCCCGCCCGGAGGAAACGTTGATACGCCGATAAATGTCGGACCGACAGCCCAAATTAAATCAGGCCCTTTGCAAGTCAATGGATTTAGGAATATCGGAAGCACAATTCTTGACGGCGATGTCGGCATCGGGACAGTAATATCGAACCAAAAATTAGACGTGACTGGCCAAATTCACGCTACCGGAGATATTTGCACTGATATTGGTGGAGTGTGCTTAAGTACCAGCGGAGGCGGAGGCGGAGGTTGGTCCGGCTGGTTAAGGGTATGGCACTGGGCTAATTCGTATAATTCTGCGACGGGAATAGGTGTATGGGTGAATTGCCCAGGAGGAAGGTATGTGACAGGCGGCGGTTGCTGGGCTGGCGACTTAAGAATACCGCTGAATTCGAGTTTTCCCATAAATGGAGGCACTGGTTGGCAATGTTGGTTTGGACCAAATGTTTCAGTTCCTTTCGGAGTTACTGTTGAAGCTAACGCAATCTGCGCTTTTGTTGATTAGTATTATGCTAAAAAGAAAAATTATAATTCTAACTGTAATCGGACTGGTAATTATTTTAACAGGCCTTACTTTTTATTTTTTAAGTCAAGGTAGTATTGGCGACGGTGAAGGGGATGGTGGCGGAGACACCAGTACTGGCGGCGTGGTTGACGGAGACAAACGGAGTGATTCCAACAACGGCCACGCAGTCGGCATAGGAGATGCGGGTAGTGGTGGCAGCATTAGTAGTGGAATTAGTGTTAGCGATGGCGTTGTCGGTGGAGAGGGCTGGGGTGACCTGAATAATAGCCACGGTGCTGGCGGAGACAGCGGGAGTGGCAGTAGCGGAGGCAATAGTATCGGTGGCGTGGTTGACGGAGAGGCGGCACCCTTTCTTAGACATTAAGCGGATATGAGCCATTGACCGAGGAGCAAAAAGCTACCCAGTTAAAAGAATTGGAAGCTCTCCGCAAGAAAGCGAATATCAAGCCGCTTACCCAAGAGCAAATTCAAAAACCCGCCCAAGATGGGCGAGGCTCGCTCAATGAAATTGAGCGGCAGCTGGAAGAGCTGGATAAGCTCCGCCAAGCTAAATAATGCAAAAAATATTAACTATGGAAATACGGATCTTTGACAGAGAATTAGAAAAGTTTATCCAATCCCTAGAGAAATCGACAATAGCTAAAGCGTTACGGACGGTTGATCTTCTTAAGATTTTTGGTTCGCGATTGGGAATGCCCCATAGTAAGAAAGTGGCAGATCGACTTTTTGAATTGCGTATTCGCGGCTCGCAAGAAGTTAGGATTTTTTACACCTTTAATGAGAAGTCTATTGTTCTTTTGTGCGGTTTCGTGAAAAAATCTGATAAAATTCCCCGGAAAGAAATAAATATTGCCATAAATAAACTGCGGTTGCTTGACACGGTATAACGTATAAGTTATATTGAGAGTATATGGAAAACTATAAACAATTTAAAGTAAAATTATTGAAAGATAGAAAAATTTTGAAGGCATACGAAGATATCGGGCCTGAATTTAATTTGGTTCGGATGATTATTCAAAAAAGGATTAAAGAGGGTCTTACTCAAAAAGAACTTGCCCTAAAAGTGGGTACGAAACAATCTGCGATTTCTCGTCTTGAATCCGGCGCATATAATCCGACAGTTTCTATTTTAAGAAAAGTCGCAGAGGCGCTGGACGCACAAATTAAAATCTCAATACGATAATAATTTTTAGGATTTTTTTCGATATTATGCTTAAAAAAATCATTTCTTTTCTCCCCCAGATTTTAGCTTTACTTTTTTTGGTCGGTTTCGCAGTTTTTGCCTGGCAGGAGCCGACCAGCGCACCGCCCGCAGACAACGTGTCAGCTCCCCTGAATATTAGCGATACCGGCCAGTCAAAATCCGGCTGGTTGACTACTCTGAAAAGTTTATTCATCGGTTCTACGCCGAGCGGTGCAGAACAGGGGACGACCGGCGTCTTAAGAACAACTGGCGGAGCTATTTTAAACACCGGTAACGCCACCACAGGTCTTATTATTTCTTCCGGCAACGTCGGAATCGGGACGGCCAGCCCCGGAGCAAAATTGGATGTTAATGGCGACATCAAAGCCATAAGCTTGATAAATACCGGCGGGTCTGTTTTGCCATCTTGCAGCGCCAC